>JADYZS010000370.1 GCA_020853075.1 Anaerolineae bacterium
CGCTGGCCCCTCAGCGCGGTGCGCGACGCCGCTCATGACGACCCGGAGGGGATGCGCGCCGCCCTGGCCGCGCTGCGCCGCCGGTTGGAGGATTTTGAGTCGCAGTTGGGGGGATAAAGGAGCCACCCTATGCCACTCACCTACCAACATTTGGGCCCGTTCAGCGACTGGGTCGCGGCCGCACAGCAGGCGCGCCCCCTCTATCCGTTGGCCGCGCCGGGGGCCGAGACACAACGGCGTGTGCGTGAGGCGTTGGGCTTCTTCTTTGTGAATGAGGAGCCGCGCGCGCTAAAAGTGGAACGTCGCTGGCGGCGCGATGGCCTGGCCGGCGAGGCGGTCTCCTGGTCGGTGGGGTATGGCCCCCGCACGCAGGCGTGGGTCCTCAAGCCGGAGGGCGCACAAGGGCGGCTGCCAGGCGTCGTCGCGCTCCACGACCACGGCGGCTTTAAGTTCTACGGCAAGGAGAAGATCGCGCAGGGGCCGGAGGATGTGCCCGCCGTCCTCAAGGCGCATTGGGCCTACTATGGTGACCGCGCCTTCGCCAACGCGCTGGCGAAGGAAGGCTTTGTCGTCGTCGTCCCCGACACCTTCCTGTGGGGAAGCCGTCGCTTCCCCCTGGAGACGATGCCGGAGGGCATACGCGCCATCGGCGATGCCTTCAAAGCCTGGTGGCAGGACGAAGGGGTGAAGGAAGCCATCGGCTCCGAGGCGATGCCGGAGGAGGTTGCCCGCTACAACGCCAACGCCGGGCTCCACGAGCATCTGGTGGAGAAGTATTGCGCCGTCCTCGGCACGACCCTCTCCGGCGTCATCGCCTACGAGGATCGGGTGGCGGTGAATTACCTGGCCGCGCGCGCCGACGTCTTGCCGGAGCGCATCGGCTGCGTCGGGCTGTCGGGCGGCGGGCTGCGCTCCACCTTGTTGCAGGCCACCTGCGACCGCATTCAGGCGGCGGTGGTCGTCGGCCTGATGAGCACCTACGAGGGCCTGTTGGATCACAACGTCGCCTCGCATACCTGGATGCTCTACCCCACAGGTTGGGCGCGCCAGGGCGACTGGCCCGACCTGGTCGCCTGCCGCGCTCCCTCGCCCCTCATGGTGCAGAACGACCTGAACGACCAGTTGTTCACGGTGGAGGGGATGCGCGCCGCCGACCGGCGCATCGCCGCGCATTACGAGAGCGTGGGCCACCCGCAGAACTACGTGGGCGAGTTCTACCCCGGCCCTCACAAGTTTGACCTGGCGATGCAGGCCTCGGCCTTCGCGTGGTTGAAGAAGCATCTACAAAACTGATAGCCGTCATGGTTCCTTCCGGCAGTCTGTGCCATCATAGCGGTATGATGGGACCATTCATAAACGATCCTTTCGTGATCGCCGGAGGGTAATGATGTTCGCAATGTTTCTGCGACCTTTTCAACTGGCCCTGTTGCTGCTGACCCTTATCATCCTGCCCGGCGCGGTTGCGGCCCAGCCGCCCCAGCCGTCGCTAGAAGAGATGAAAGCGCAGCGCTGGGCCAGTGACCTCCTCCCCGATGCGCTCCCCCTCGCGTCCGCTCCTGGATCGGAGCAGGTCGCCGAAGCCCCCGCTTCCCCTGGCGGTACCTCAATTGTGGAAGAGTGGTGGCGCATGGCCTTTCAATCCTATCGCGATGGCAACTGGGAAATCTACGTGGCATTAGGTGATGGCAGCGACCCGATCCGCCGAACGATGCACGGGGCGTCTGATGTGCGCCCGCGTCTCACCCGTGGTGGTGCGCAGGTAGCCTTCTCCTCCAACCGCGACGGAAACTATGAGATTTACGTCATGAACGCTGATGGCTCAGGCCAGACGCGCCTGACCAACAACAGCGCCAGCGACACCAGCCCCGCCTGGTCTCCCGATGGCCGCCGCATTGTCTTCCAATCGTACCGGGACGGCAACTGGGAGATCTACGCGATGAACGCCGATGGTTCGGGCCAGACCCGTCTCACCAACAACGCCGCTCCCGATGCCACGCCCGCCTGGTCTCCCGATGGCACGCGCATCGCCTGGGTGCGGGTCAGCGGCAATGACGGCATCCTTTGGGTGATGAATGCCGACGGCAGCAATCCCCATGCGCTGACGGGCCCCCTCCGGTTCTTGCAGAATCCCATCTGGTCGCCCGACGGCGCACACCTGGCCTTTGACTACGATGCCGATGGCGACGTGTGGGCTGAAGTGGCGACTCTGCGCGCGGATGGGAGCGGCCTGCAACCCATGTACGATGCAGGGCAGAACCTGGTAGATTTGTGGATGGGAGCCTGGTCGCCCGACGGAGCCTGGCTCCTCTTCAGCCGGGTGGAGTATGTCATCTATAATAACGAGCTTTACCTGCTCCATACGTATGTCCAACGTGCGGCGCTAACGGGAGGGCCGTTCCAGCCCATCACAACGTCGGGATACGACCTCCTGCCCGACTGGCAGGGGATGGACAACCAGCCCCCCACGGCACGGGTCAATAGCCTTCCGGCTCTATCTCGCGTGCAAGGGTTTAGCATCTCTTGGGCGGGCCGCGATGAGGGACCGGCGGGTCTGAAGGGGTACGAGGTGCAATACCGGGATGGGGCCGGCCCCTGGACTGCCTGGCTGACCGACACGCTACAGACCTCTGCCCCCTTCACCGGCACAGGGGGGCATCGTTACGGCTTCCGGGCGCGCGCGTGGGACGCCGCCTATAATTATCAGCCCTGGAGAAGCCAGCCCGACGCCGAGACGACTTTCTATACCTGGCAGGTCGGTGGCTTCGTCTGGGACGTGCGGCATATCCCGCTCTCTGGCACGCTGGTGCAGGCTTCTCCCGCGCCCCTCTTCCCGATTGCTGCTGATATGTACGGCCATTACCAGGCGTATATGACCGGGCAGAGCCGAAACGAACTGGGGGTGAGCCGGGCGGGCTACGGATCGCCGCTGCCGATGGTGCTTGACTTGCAGGCCGACACTACGGCACACCACGTCCTTCCCTCGACGGAGAACCTGGTGCAGGATGGCGGGTTTGAGTCAGGGTCGCTGTCGCCCGCCTGGCAGGCGTTCGGGAACCCACTGCCGTCTGTCAACACCACCCTGGGACACACGGGCGGGAAGACGGCGGCTGTGGGCCAGCCGTTTGGGTTGACAGAGCCGCAGACTCCTTTCCAGATGCAGATGCCTCGTATTGCAGTGGATAACGACCGGATGGCGCATGTCGTCGGGGTTTCCAGAACGGTCGGCATAGGCTTTAATCTGGTGTATGCTAAGAAACCACTAACCGGCACTTGGCCGGTAACGCCCACCACTCTTATGTCGGGGAGATATTCTGAGGAGTATTCTGATATTGTCCCCGATGGTGAAGGGGGAGCTCATGTGGTCTGGATGAAAATAGACCCTGTTGAGAACATCTTCCACTGCCATGTGCCTGCTGCTGGCGATGGCTGCGCGACGCTGACCAAAGTGACCAACTATGACCGCACATACAGCCCAAGTCCTGATCTGCCCCGATTGGCCGCTGACTATCAAGGTGGTCTGCATCTGATATGGAGAGGATCTTCGGCCAGTGTCTGGTACCAGTATCGGCCACCTGGCGGCGCGTGGACAGACCCTGTTAGAATCGTAGAACAAGACGCCAGTGGCTTTGAGATCGGCGTGGATGGCACAGGCACAGCTCATGTCGTATGGGGTGGTTGGAGTATCACGTATAGATATAAGCCACTGGGTGGCACTTGGTCTGCTTCTGAGAAGGTAGGCGATGATGAGGCAATTCCTAGAGAGCCGGTAATGGCTGTTGGCAAAGATGGCACTGTTCATGTGGCTTGGTGCAGCGCCCGATGCTTGTATACAGCTAGGACACCTAGTGGGGTCTGGTCAGCACCAACGCTCTTGCCGCTGACAGAGATGTGGGCGCGAAGTGGTGCGTTGGCAGTTGACGGTCTCGGCGGTGTCCATGCTGCCCTATGGGCTAATGGTAGCTTGATCTATGTCGCGAAGCCTCTTGGCAGTGCCGTTTGGCGACGGCTGGCGGTCGTGCCCGCGAAGGTATGGATATACTTGGCTGTGGACTATCTGGGGGCGATACACACAGTTTGGTCCGAAGGGCCCGTGAATTACCCTAGCAATCTGTCCTACACCCGCTCCCTCATCTCCGAGGCCGACGCCGATTTCGGCCTCTCGCAATCGATCTCCATCCCGGCGGCTATGCACGCGCCGACCCTCTCGCTCCTCTATCGCAGCGACGGCAAGGCATCGGCCCGCAACCCCTTGACCATCAGCGTGAACGATGGGCAGAATACGACGCAGGTCAAGACGGCGACGGTAGAGAACACAGAGTGGGCACACCTGTGGGCAGACATGACCCCCTGGGCCGGGAAGACGGTGACCGTGACGATAACGCTGCGCCAATTGGCGGGTAATCCCATCTCTCAGGCCTACCTGGACGACATCACCCTCGGCCCGTGGCTCACGCCGCTGATCCACTGGGTGGAACCGGCGAACATCCCGCCGAACGTTCCCTTCACCATCACCATCTTCGGCCAGAACTTCATGCCCACACCGTCCCTGCGGGTCAACAATATGCCGCTGACCAACGTCCAGCGGGCCAACCCCTACATCCTGCAGGCGACGCTCCCGCCCGGCCTGGGGATCGGCACCTACGACCTCTGGGTGACGAACCCCGGCGGCCAAGAGGGGCGCGGGCTCGCCAAGTTGCACGTCGGCAGGAGGATGTACCTTCCCTCTGTGATGAAGAAGGCACGCGGGTGAGATGGATAGATGGGGGTCGCAGAGATACTTTTCTTGCCTCTGCGCTCTCCGCGGTAAGATAAGAGATATCCGAGACAGGAGGCTCTCCCACCCCTATGAACGACCGCGCACGCTTCGTAGCCACCATCCTCGGCGACCCGGTGGACCGGCCACCCTACTGGCTCTATTGGAGCCCCTGGGCCAGTACTGTGGCCCGTTGGGAAAAAGAAGGGAAGCCCAAAGAGGTGACGAATCACCGTTCCCTCTTCGGCCATGAACAACCGCCGCTGGTCGTCCCGGTCAATTGCGGCCCCTGCCCCAAGTTAGAGAGAACCATCATTGAAGAGCACGACGAATACTTCATCTATCTGGATGAATGGGGCATCAAACGCCGGGATACGAGGGATGCGGTGACTATCCCGGAGTTCTTAGAGTTTCCGGTGAAGGGGTGGGAGGACTGGCGCCGGTTCAAGGAAGAGAGGCTGAACCCCGACGACCCCGCCCGCTTGGGCGGCAACTGGCGAGAATTGTGCCTGGAGTGGGCACAAAAAGGCTATCCCATCCAACTGGGCTACTACCCCGACGTGACGCTCTACGGCTGCGTGCGCTGGCTCCTGGGCGACGAGGAATGCCTCCTCGCCTTCCTCACCATGCCCGACCTGGTCCACGATATCATGGATCACCTGACCTCGCTCTACCTCACCGTTTTTGCCAAAGTAGTCAAAGAGGTGCAGGTGGACGTCATCCACATCTGGGAGGATATGTGCTACCGCGCCGGGCCGCTCATCTCCCCCAGGCACTGGGAGGAGTTCATGGGGCCCAACTACCGTCGCATCCACGCGTTTGCCAGGGAGCACAATATCCCCATCATCTCCGTGGATACCGACGGCGACCCCGACCGCATCACCCCCGCCATGATGGGGAGCGGCGTGAACTTCCTCTTCCCGATGGAGGTGGCAGCGGGCTGCGACGTCAACCTATGGCAAGCGAGATACCCCACCCTGGGCATGATGGGCGGGATTGATAAGCGAGCCCTCGCGCGCGGCCCCCAGGCCATTGACAGGGAACTGGCGCGCATCCGGCCCGCCGTGGAGAAGGGGCGCTACATCCCCGCTTTGGACCACACGATACCTGATGACATATCGTGGGAGAATTACTGCTATTATGCCCAGGCCCTCAAGCGGCTGGTCTACGGTTGAAGAGTGTCCGCTCCCTCTCCCCTCTGGGGAGAGGGCTGGGGTGAGGGGAAAGCCAGGCTACGATGAGTACAGGGAGAGGAGGGGGGTAGGGGGGAGCAGAGAGGTTCTGTATCATAACCATTCAAGGAGCCAGGCGATGCCAGATCGTCGCATTGTACTCGCAGAAGTAGAGCTGCCCTCATTCGGGCTGCCAACGGTGGAACCGCAGATCCCGGCAAAAGTCTATGCGGCGCGGCTGGAGGCTCTGCGCCAGCGTTATCGCGCGCGCGGCTACGATGCCTTCGTCGTCTATGGCGACCGCGAGCATTTCGCCAACGTTGCCTACCTGACGGGGTATGATCCACGTTTTGAGGAGACGCTCCTCATCATCACCGATGAAGGTGTGCCTTCGCTGTTGGTGGGCAATGAGGGCATGGGGTATTCGGCCATCAGCCCTGTGCCGTTGCGTCGGGTGCTTTACCAGACCTTCAGCCTCATCAGCCAGCCCCGCCACACCAGCCCCCCTCTGCGGACGCTCCTCGCCGCGGCGGGCATCAAAGGGGGGATGAAAATCGGGACGGCAGGATGGAAGTATTTCACTCCTCAGGAGACCGATACCCCCGCCTCGTGGCTGGAGATTCCGGCCTTTATCGTGGAAACTCTGCGCACGCTGGGCTGCGTCGTGGAAAACGGCACCGACCTGTTCATGCATCCGACTGAGGGATTGCGCGCGGTGAATGAGGTCGACCAACTGGCGGTGTTTGAGTTCGCTGCCACCTACGCCTCGCAGGGAGTGCGGAACCTCCTCTTCAATCTGCAACCCGGCTTGACGGAATACGAATGTGCCCGGTTGATGCAGATGAACGGGCTGCCCATCAGTCTCTATCCGGTGGTGCTGAGCGGAGAGCGCACCGCCCTTGCGCCCGGCGGCCCTTCCAGTCGGAAAATCGCCGTGGGGGAACCGATGCTGGCGGCGTTGGGCTACTGGGGCAGCAACACCGCGCGGGCCGGTTTCCTGGTGGAAAGCGAGGCGCAACTGCCACTGGCCATTCGGGATTACGTTGGCCGCCTCGCCGTCCCCTACTTTCGCGCTGCCGTCGCCTGGTACGAGCGCATCGGCATCGGCGTGAGGGGGGGAGAGTTATACGACGCGGTACACGAATACGTGGGCGCGCCTTTCTTCGGTGTCTCTCTCAACCCGGGGCACCTGATCCATTTGGACGAGTGGGTCAGTTCCCCCATCTATAAGGGCTCGCCGGAGCGTCTCTGTTCCGGCATGGCCTTGCAGGTGGACATTATCCCGGCCACCGGCACCCCCTACTTTTCGTCCAACGTTGAAGACGGCATCGCCCTGGCTGCCGAGAACCTGCGCGCCGAATTTGCCCGCAAATACCCCGAAGCGTGGGCACGCATCCAGGCCCGCCGCCAGTTCATGGAGAACGTGCTGGGCATCCGTATCAAACCGGAGGTGCTGCCGTTCTCCAACCTCCCCGCGTACCTGCCGCCTTTCTGGTTGGCTCCGCGCCAGGTGCTGCGGGTTGCATTGTAGGGACGGACCGATGCCCACCCCGAAGATAGAAAGATCCTGGGTCGTGTAGGAGGTAAATCCATGGATACCTTTGTGCTGCAAAACGACACGCTCCGTCTGGAATTCGCCCGCGACACCGGCGCGCTGGTGGGCTTAGCCGCCGTCGCCACCGGCTGGCAGATTCTGAACCGCCCGCACCTGGGGCTCTCTTTCCGCCTCCTGGTGCCGCTCACCACGGGCGACCCCGGCGACGCGGCCTTCGCCGGGCGCATGGGCCGGGCGCACGGCGAACGTCGCCATAACCCCGTCTATGGCGAGAAGCAAAGGCTCACCGCGCTGGCCCTCGCGCCCGACGGCAAGGCCGCAACCTTCGTCTGGGATGGCGTCACCTCTGAGATTGGTGGGCCGCTCCCCATCACATTGACGCTCAAGGTGACGCTCACCGCGCGCCAGGCGGTCTTCGCCATGACCGTGGAGAATCGCTCGCAGCACGTAGTGGAGAACGTCTATTGCCCCTACCTGGGCGACGTGCAGCCTCCGCCCGCTGAGGAATGGTTCAAGACCTTCCTGTACAATTACGCCACGGCCCAGGAGTGGCCCCTCTGGCCGACCTTCCGGAACCTGCGTGGCTACTTCGGCGTGGACTACCCCACCCAGTTCGGCCCCCTGAGCCTTTCTTGCGGCGCACCGATGTCCCCCTACATCCTCTTGCGCGGCGAGAAGCAGGGCCTCTACGTGGGCGTCGCCGCGCCAAGCAGCGAGTTAGTCGCCTGGCACGCGGAACTGCGCCCCGGCTACGGCAGTTCCATAGACGCGCGCGTGCCGGAGGAACCGGCCATCAGCGGTAAGGAGGTCGCCACCCGCTTCGCCGCCGTGCATCTCCCCTACGTCCTCCCCGGCGAGACGCGCGCCCTCACGCCCGTCGCCCTGGAGGCGTACCGGGGCGGCTGGCAGCAAGGGGTGGACGTCTATAAGGCGTGGCGCAGCGGTTGGCTGAAACAACCCCCGCTTCCCGCCTGGGCCCGCGAGCCCCACGCCTGGCAGCAGGTACACATCAATTCGCCGGAAGACGAGTTGCGCCTGCCCTTCCGTGACCTGCCAGGCATCGGCAAGGAGTGCGCCCGCCACGGCGTCAAGGCTATCCAACTGGTCGGCTGGAACGACGGCGGCCAGGATCAGGGCAACCCCTCCCACGACCCTGACCCGCGCCTGGGCACTTTCGCCGAACTGAAGGAGGCCATCGCCAAGATTCAATCGCTGGGCGTCAAGGTCATCCTCTTCGCCAAGTTCACCTGGGCCGACCGCGCCAGCGAGCGCTTCCGCCGCGACCTGATGCACCTGACAATCAAAGATCCCTACGGCGACTACTACCATTATCAGGGCTATCAGTATCAGACCGCCACGCAACTCCTGGACGTCAACACCAAGCGGCTTATCCCGATGTGCTTTCTCAGCGAGGAGTACCTGCGGCTCTGCGATGAGGAGTTCCAGAAGATGCTGGACCTGGGCGCGGACGGCATCCTCTTTGACGAGTGTCTGCACCACTCGCCCGCGCTCCTCTGTTTTGATACGAGCCACGGCCACCGCTACGCCGCGCCCGTCTATGCCAACGACTGCAAACTGATAGAGAATTTCTCCCGCCTCTCCCGGCCCGTGAACGAGGAGTTCCTCTTTGCGGGCGAGGCGTGCTACGATTGGGAATTCGCGGCCTACCACCTGTCGTACCACCGCAGCGAGAACAAGGAGCACATTCCCCTGACCCGCTATATGCTCCCCGACGTGCCCTTGATGACCGCGGTGACCGGCTTCCATGACCGCAACATGGTCAACCAATGCCTCCTCTATCGCTACATCATCAGTTACGAGCCGTACAACTTCAAGGGCCACCTGGACGATTTCCCGTTGACGATGGCGTACGGCAGGCAGATGGACGCGCTGCGTACGGAACTGCGAGATTATTTCTGGGACGGCAAGTTCCGGGACAAGGTGGGCGCCAGCGTTACCGCGGAAGGGAAGCCGCACCATCCCTATGCCATCTTCCTGAATCGCAAGAATGGCCGCGCCGGCGTCGTCGTGGCGAACTACGATGAAAAGAAGAGCGTGACGGTGCAGGTGGCATTGGCCGACGGGAGCCTGCCGGGCCGCTATCGCCTGGTGGATGATCCCGCCTGGCGAACGGCGAAGGATGGGATCGTCCTGCCGCCCGCTTCTGCCGCCGTTGTGGTAGAATAGGGATGTAAGCAGGCGGACCGCCGGGCCTGATCCACCTGCGCGAGATGCAGCGGGCGATCCGGGGGTATGTATAGATCGGGACTGAGTCGCCCATCCTTGAGATCCGGAAGAGGTGTCCTTACCGGAGGAACCATGTATTGCTCAAAGTGCGGTACAGAACTCCCGAAGGAAGCCAACTTCTGCTGGAAATGCGGACAACCACAGACCCACGCGGCGAACGCGCCTCCCTCTGCTGTTCAGTACGAGCTTTGTACAGTGAGAAAAACCACGGTTCGCCTTGGCACCAGCCTGAGATGGGAAGTTTGGGTTAGCAACACCAAAATCGCACAGAGCAGTCCATTTATGGATTATTAGGAATCTCCAAAGCAAAAACATTGAGATCGTTTCGGAGCTCATGTCTCAAGGATGGGAGCCCCTTACAACTGACGGCGGCGGGCATGTGACTTCTATGCGGAGACAAAAGAAGCAATACAAGCGATAGCATTGCGGAGTGGGGGGGGTGAGCACTCCGCTTATCCAGGTCAGAGGGAACGCTATGAAGATGAGTTATGACCGCGCGGAAGATATTCTAATGATTGAGACGGTGCCGGAGGGCACGATTGACCATGCCGAGCATACGGGTCCGTTCATCGCCCACTTCAGCGAGGAAGGGCAACTGGTCCTGTTGGAGATACTGGATGCCAGCGAGTTCCTATCGTCGCTGATCAAGGTGGCGGTGCGCGGCCAGGATCAGCCCCTGATAGTTGGATAGATGCTCGTTACAAAAAATAAAAGCGCGCCTCTCCCTGGGTCCCGATTTCAGTCTGTCCCCCCGCATTTCAGCGGGGGCTAGGTCACGGTCAACCGCGGCCAGGATCACCAGGATTTACGATAGCACGCTCTAACATTATAATACCATAGGTTGCCGTATCTGTCAACCAAGGAGACATAATCATGACCCACACCGCATTGGAACAAGGCGAAGGCATCCTGCGGCTGGCCCCCACCTGGGTACCCCGCTCCTTCTGTATCCCCGGCAAGCGCCTCCAGTTGCACCCGAATGACCTCTACGCGTTCGGCGCAAACCGGGGCGGCATTGACGAGCGCTGGTTCTGCTCCACCACCAAGGCCGACAACGGCCCCCTGACCACGCCGGACGAGGGCCTCAGTTACGTGGTCTATGGCGACGAGAGCCGCCCGCAGAAGGTTCTCTTTGGCGACGTCGTCGCCGACTTGGGCCCCAAACTCCTGGGCGACGACCTCTGGAATAAGTATCACAAGTGGCCCATGTACTCTAAGTTCTTTGATAATAAGGGTGCGCTCCCCCATCACCTGCACCAGATGGCCCAGCACGCGGCCCTGGTCGGCATGCAGCCGAAGCCGGAGGCCTATTACTTCCCCCCGCAAATGAACAATTACGGCGGCGATTTCCCCCACACCTTCTTCGGGTTGGAGCCTGGCACGACGAAGGAGCAGGTGCGCCATTGCCTGGAGATCTGGAATCGGGGCGATAACCGCATCACCGATCTCTCCAAGGCGTATCGCATGGAGGTGGGAACCGGCTGGTACGTGCCCGCCGGCGTCCTGCACGCGCCGGCCAGCCTCTGCACCTACGAGCCACAGTGGGCCAGCGACGTCTTTGCCATGTTCCAATCGCTGGTGAACGAGGTGCCCATTGATTGGTCACTCCTGGTTAAAAACGTGCCGGAGGAGAAGCATCACAACCTGGATTTCATCATATCCATGATTGACTGGGAGACAAACGTCAACCCGAACTTTAAAGCAAAGCACTTCCGGCCCCCCCTGCCGGTCAAGCCAATGCCGGAGATGGAGAGCGAAGGCTACAACGAGAAGTGGATCACCTACGGCAACGAGTACTTTGCCGCCAAGGAACTCACCGTCCTCCCTGGGCGCACGGTCACCATCCGCGACGCGGGGCCCTATGGGCTCATTACGTTGCAAGGGCATGGCACACTGGGCCGCGAAGCGTCTCGCACGCGGGGCATCTGGCCGGTTGAAACGCCCGCGCTGATCCGCTTCGGCCAATGGACCCACGACGAGTATTTCGTCTCCTATCCGGCGGCGCGTGCGGGGGTCAAGATTCACAACCCCAGCCCCACCGATCCCATCGTCATGCTCAAACACTTCGGCCCGAACCCCGAAGCGCCGAAGATGTGAGGTATCTCAACACTACCGTGAAGGAAGAAGGAGCAATGCTCTTGGCGCCCCGGCTCCAAAGGCTAAACGCCGTTACCCTGACGCCTTTTGTCCGGCTTGTTCTGGGAGATGACACCGCCGAGGTCATCCGGTGGAACTACGAGACCTTAGGCGGATCGTGGGAAAGAACCGGCGATCTGATAAGTCGCCTCAAGGGTGCGGCAGTTTCGGATGGTCACGAGCGTTCTTGGTCGGTCATCTTGAAGATCCCAGGGCCCATACGACCTGTGATAGACGTCTGGCAGCGCGAGCCGCTTCTTTATGGCTCAGGGCTGCTGGAGAAACTCCTGCCCCCAATCCGAGTTCCGCGCTGCTTCGGCATAGAAGAGCCGCCCGGCGACGAGCCCTGGATCTGGTTGGAGGACGTGGCAGGCATCCCCAGTGTAGAATGGCCCATGGAGCGATTCTATCGGGCTTTGAGGCATCTGGGCGAATGTCAGGGAGCCTGGCTCTGCGGAGCGCGGGGGCCTGACTACGACTGGTTCAACACGGGCTGGTGGCTGCGCAGAGATGCGATTGAGGCC
>JADYZS010000371.1 GCA_020853075.1 Anaerolineae bacterium
CGCTATTCCGCTACGCCGAAGGCATCCGCTGACCCCTACTTGCTCTTCTCCCATGAATTTTAGGATAGGTACTAAAGGTCTGGCAGACCGTAGATACTCCGTATTAGTCGCCGTTTAGGGTTTTATGCGTTGTACCGCCATCGCCGCCCACGTTGCGACGCCCCGCAAAGCGTGGTAAGATGCTCAGGACACTCATAGAGAACAGGACAAGGCCATGAGCAATCCTACCACCCATAAACTCTCCGGCACGCTGCATCTCATCGGCAACGCGCACATTGACCCGGTCTGGCTCTGGCCGTGGACCGAAGGCTATCAGGAAACCCGCGCCACCTTTCGCTCGGCCCTTGACCGGATGCGCGAGTTTCCCCAATTCGTCTTCACCGCCAGCCAGGCCGCCGTCTATCGCTGGGTAGAGGAGGCGGAACCTGACCTCTTCGCCGAAATCCGCCAACGGGTGCAGGAGGGGCGCTGGTGCATCGTCAACGGCTGGTGGATGGAACCCGATTGCAACATCCCCGCGGGAGAATCGTTGGCCCGCCAGAGCCTCTACGGCCAGCGTTTTTTTCGCGAGAAGTTCGGCCTCACCTGCCGCGTCGGTTACTGCGTGGACTCCTTCGGGCATCACGGCATGATGCCACAGTTGCTGCGCCAGGGTGGTTTCCAGTTCTACGTCTTCATGCGCCCAGGTCGCGCAGAGAACCCCAACGTGCCGCGCGGCCCCTTTTGGTGGGAAAGCCCCGACGGGAGCCGCGTCCTGGCCTATTCTCTCCTCTCTGCCTATGGCTCCGGTGGGGACGCGCTGACGCCGGAGGCCCTGCGGAAGGTGGCAGAGCACTGCACGGAGAGCGTGCGCGACCAGATGTTCTTCTACGGTGTCGGCAACCACGGCGGTGGGCCGACCATCGCCAACCTCAAGAGCCTGGAGGCGATGCAGCACGACCCGGCGCTCCCCACCCTGGAATTCAGTTCTCCTGACCGCTATTTTGACCGCCTCCTCCAGGGACGGCCCGATCTACCCGTCCTGCGCGACGAGTTGGAATACCACGCCGTCGGCTGCTACTCCGCCCACGCGGGCGTCAAACAATGGAACCGCAAGGCGGAACACAGCCTCCTGACCGCCGAACGCTGGGCCACGGTGAGCCACCTTCTGACCCAGATGCCCTATCCCCAGCAAGAATTGACCTCCGCCTGGCACACCGTCCTCTTCAACCAGTTCCACGACATCCTGGCCGGCAGCAGCATCCGCGAGGCTTATGAGGATGCACGCAACGCCTACGGCGCGGTCTTGCAGACGGCCCAGGCCAGCCTCAACGTGGCTTTGCAGCGCATCGCCGCCCAGGTGGACACGCGCGGCGGCGAGAGCGCAGTCATCGTCTTCAATCCCCACGCCTTCCCCGTGCGCGCGCCTGTGGAGCACGAACTGATGACCTGGCACCTGGGGAATCAGCCTCTTCATCTCGTGGACGAGGCGGGGCAAGAGGTTGTCTGGCAGGCCGGGCCCATCTCGGCCACCGTGCCGCCGGGCTGGCGAACGCGCCTCTGCTTCCTGGCCGACCTCCCGCCTTTGGGCTACCGTGTCTATCATCTCAACCGTCGCCCCGCCGAGGCAAAAACCGAGGCCGGTGGCGGCCCGCAGGTGGAGCGTCTCCCCTGGACGGTGAAGGACGGCTACGAGGTAGAGGCCGATGGTCGCGCCAACCTGGCTGTGGAGAACGAGTATCTCCAGCTGGAGGTGGACGCGCGCCTGGGCGACCTCCGCCTGTGGGATAAATCCAACCAACAGGAGGTCCATACAAGCCGCGCCGCCGTCGGCGTGGTGCTAGACGATCCCAGCGATACCTGGGCGCACGGGGTCACCTCCTTCCGCGACGAATGTGGCCGCTTCGCCGACGCGGAGGTGCGCGTGGCCGAGTCAGGGCCGCTACGGGTCGTCGTCCGTTCCCGCACTCATTACGGTCGTTCAACGCTAATCCAGGATTTCATCCTCTACCGGGGCCTCCCCTGGGTGGAGGTGCGGGTGGCGGTGGATTGGCAGGAGCGGCTGAAGATGCTGAAACTGGCCTTCCCCGTCCACGTGGCGCAGCCCGTGGCGACTTTTGAGATTCCCTACGGCGCGATAGAGCGCGTGGCCGATGGGCGCGAGGTCGCCGGGCAAGGCTGGTTTGACGTGACCGGACAGACGGGGAACGGTTTCTACGGGCTCAGCATCTTGAACGACGGCAAATACGGCTTTGATGTGTTAGGGGCAGAGATGCGCATGACGGTGCTGCGCAGCCCGGTCTATGCCCACCACACGCCGCACAAACTGGAAGCGGGCCAGGACTACCACTACATGGATCAGGGCTGGCACGAGTTCCGCTACATCCTCCTCCCTCATGCCGGCACCTGGCAGGAGGCGGGCACGGCGCGACTGGCGCAGGTGCTCAATGCGCCGCCGCTGGCGTTGACCGAGGGGATTCATGGCGGCTCCTTGCCTGCGGTGGCAGGGCATCTCGCGGCCGATGCCGATAACGTCCTGGTGACGGTGCTGAAGAAGGCCGAGGAGGGGGATGATCTTATCGTGCGCTGCCAGGAGACCGCCGGTATGGAGACAGCCACGACCCTCCGGCTGCCGCTCCTGGGGCGCGAGGTCGCGGCCAACCTGGGCCCCTGGCAAATCAAGACCTGGCGCATTCCGAGGGACGCCCGCCAGCCCGCCCGCGAGGTGAACTTCTTGGAGGAGTAGCACGATTCGGTTTTTGTCATTCTGAGCGGGTTGCCCCGAAGACCACCGACTCAGAGCTATGACCAGCGAAGAATCTCACGCCACGAGGTGCATCTGGGCGAAGCGCTGGTTGAGCCTTATTGTCAAGGCAGCCTGTTGCGCTTGCCGGACGACCGCGCCCTCTTTGCCAACCCCACGAGCACCAGGCGGGAGAGACTGACCGTGCGGTTGAGCACCGACCGCTGCCGGACGTGGCCCGTGACCCGCATGCTGCACGCCGGGCCCAGCGCCTATTCCGACCTGGCTTTGGGGGCCGATGGCGTGGTTTGCTGCTTGTACGAGCGCGGCGACACGCACCCCTACGAGAAGATCACCCTGGGCCGATTCAGACCCGACTGGCTGACCTAACGCATCAGGGCAAGCGGCTAGGAGACTAGAAGGTGAGAAACTTAGCCGAAGACGACGGGGAAAAACCGGCCATGAAATTCGGGCGGCGCGCCTGCGTCAGAGGCCTCCTGGCCCTCTCCGCAGCCCCTTTCCTCCTGCGCGGACATCGGCCTTCCCCCCAATCCGGCGCGCAAGATGCCCCTTATCTTCCTCGCTCCGGCTCCTGGTTGCAAACAGCCTCGGACTTTCACGCAGGGGAGAAAGGGGGGATGGCCGTTGTGGATGGCGGCGCTTTGACCTTGCCAGGGGAAGCGGCGTCGGGCCGTTATACGTCGCCGCCCCTTTACGCCAGGTTCCCCTTCAATGCCGCTGCCCTCCTCTGGGAAGCGGATACCGCAGAAGGATCGTCTGTCGCCCTGTCGTTGCGCGTCAGCCACGACGGCATTACCTGGTCTCGCTGGTGGCCTGTGGAAGAAACTGCCGACCTGGCACGGTGGAGCGAAGAGCAGGCCGGCGATCTGATCATTGCGCCGGGGCAATACGTTCAGTGGGCGGCGGAGTTACAGAGCCTTACCGGCCCCCCGCCGCGCTTACGACGGGTGACCGTCGTCTATATAGATTCCACCGCCGGCCCGCGCGCCGCCGATGCGCCAGCGCCATCTCCTGAGAGCGCAGCGCCGGGTGCAATCGTCCCTCCCGGCATCATCCCCAGAACGGGCTGGGGCTGTCCACAGCCCTATGGATCACCGGATTGGCCGCCGGAGTATCAGCGAGTTGAGAAGATTGTGGTGCACCACACGGCCACCGCCAACAACTACTGGGATGGCGCGGAAGCGGTGCGCGCCATCTGGTACTACCACGCCATCATTCGCGGCTGGGGTGACGTCGGTTACAACTACCTGGTTGATCGCTTCGGCAACGTCTATCAGGGGCGCTTCGGTGGCGACGACGTGATCGCCGGCCATGCCCTCTGTTACAATGCCGGGAGCGCAGGGGTCGCCGTCGTCGGAGATTTTGAACAGGGCGACGTATCTTCTGCCGCCTACAACGTCCTCGTCCGCTTGCTGGCCTGGCTGGCCCACCGCCGCGACTTGCATCCGTTAGGCAGTTCGTACTTTGTGGATCGCGTCGTGGGCAACATCTCCGGCCACCGCGATCTGAACAACAACCGCAACGTCTATAACGGCAATTCGTGCTACATGAACACACTCTGTCCTGGTGACAACCTGTATGCCCGCATCTACACGGCTGTGCCGTCTTTGCGCCAGCAGGTTTGGAACACCTACCCGGACTACGGCGATGGCTGGCTGGAACACGACACGCCCACGGCGTTGGGGACGGGTGAGACCGTCGCCGTCAACCTGACGGTCATCAACCGGGGACGGCTGACCTGGAAAGCCGCAGGCGCAAACTCCGTGCACGTGGGGTATCATTGGTATCACCCCGACGGGACGCAGTACGGGCAGGACCCCGCCGACGATCATCGGTCGGCCTTGTCCCACGACGTCGCCTATGGGCAAAGAGCCGAGGTACAGGCCCTTCTCACCGCGCCACGCGTTCCCGGCAACTTCACCCTGAAGTGGGACCTTGTCCAGGAGGGCATCACCTGGTTTGCCGGACAGGGTGTGGCGACTCTGAACGTCTCGGCGCAGGTAATCCCGCCCACGCTCTCCGTGAGCCGAAACGCTCTACATTTCTGGGCCGACCCACACAGGCTCCCCTTACCGCAGAGCGTGCAGATCACCAATACCGGCAGGGGGAGGCTCTCTTGGCAGGCCACCGCCAATCAGAATTGGTGCTGGTTACCCACCAAGAGCGGAAGTGCGCCTGCCAGCCTGGTGGTGTCGGTGGACACTGCCGGTTTCATCCCAGGAACCACCTACAACGCCGTCATCACGGTGACCGGCGAGGAGGCAGCCGGTTCTCCCCAGCAGATCCAGGTCTCCTGCGTATATGATGCCGGGCCTATCCAACGCCTCTTCCTGCCGGATGCCGGTAACAAATGATGCGAAAGAGGTGCTTGCGCACCATTGTACAAGGTGATAGAATGGAGCCGTAGGAGGCGCTATGGCACAACCCACAGACTGGATTCAGTGGCAGACGATTAACGGCGACCCCATCACCGTCGGCGACGTCACCGTGACTCCCCAGTCGCAGTCGCTGACCGTCCGCTGGCCCTTCGGCGGCTTCGTCTGGAACCGTCCTGTCGCGGTCCTGGTGGAGCGGGGCGGCCAAACGGAACGCATCCCCATCGTGGACACGACGCGGATGGTACAACTCGGTGTCCTCGGCTTCGGCCTGGCCTGCGCGGCCATGGCCTTCATCTCGTTATCCCGGCAAAGGAGAGATTCTCATGGGTGAAGCATCTGAAGGCATCAAGATGATGGCGGCAAAGAGCCAGGAACAGGTCATGGCATTGGTGGATAAACTCATCGCCACGGCCCGCCCTAGCGCGGTCTATGGTGAGCCGGTCAAGTCGGGCAATTACACCGTCATCACCGCCTCTGAAGTAACCGCCGCCGGGGGGTTCGGCCTCGGCTCCGGTTCCTACACCGGCCCGATGTCTCCTCCGCTGGAGGCGAAAGAAACCAAGAACGAGGGGCGGCCCCCGCAGCCGGGCCAGGAAGGCGAGGGAGGAGGTGGCGGCGGCGGGGGTGGCGGCGCATTTACGGGTCGCCCTGTCGCTGTCATCACCATCGGGCCGGCGGGTGTAGAGGTGCAGCCGGTGGTGGACCCCACTAAGATGGCCCTCGCTTTCTTCACGGCATTGGGCGCCATGTTCATGATGTGGGGCCGGATGCGCAAGGCGAGCCGCGGCTGATCCTGGCCGCTCAAGAGAGCTGGGCAGCCCGGAGGCTGCCCAGTTTTGTTCTTGCCAGGGTGCAACGAGCCCAATATATACTGCTATGCGAAAAAGATTTGACAGGTTCTACTCCCCGTGATATGATGAGTAATCATCATCAAAATCATATAAATTCCACCTTCCCCTGATGATGACCTGAAAGCCGCGGTCAGACGCAGGGTTAACTTCTCCCGTCTTGGCTCCCCCTTACCTGGCCGGTAGAGTCCGCCTTGAGCGGCATCTTCCGTTTGTTCTTATCACCTAAGCACCTGCCCAACCTTATACCGGGAGGAGAGCCATGCGCAAATGTCTTGTCGCCCCTATGCTCGTCTTTGCCCTGTTGGTTGTTCAGTTCCCGGCCGCTGCCGGTCCACCTGCGGCGACCAACGCAGGTCTCAGAGAAACGCGAGTCGTTACCGCCAGCGGCATGCCGCCACGCCCCTCCCCGGCACGCCCCATCCCCTATCATCGCCCCGGCCGGTTAGCCAAAACCAATAATAACAACTGGCAGCCAGCCCTCGCCAGCGCGGACGCGCCCGCCCAACTCCGCAATTTGGATGTGCTCCTGGCCGACGGCACGATGGACGACCCCTTGCAAGGCAACTATCGCCTGGTCAATCTGGATCAGATCGTCGTCGCCTGGGGTGAAGCGGATAACCAATCCATCTATCAGGAAACCGAACAGGCCAGTTTCGCCATCACCGAGGTCTTGAAACTGGACGACCCGCAGGCGATAGCGGGAAGCAAGAATCTCCTGGGCCTCGCCCGCGCCGATAGCAAGTTTGACGTCGCCACGGGCGACCTCAACGGCGATGGGCAGGCGGAACAGGTAACCGCCTGGCGTAACAATAGCGACGATAGCAAGAACTACCTGACGGTGGGCGAACTCCCCGGCTCGGTGGGTAAAGTGACCTCCGACCCCGTCGCCATCTCCCGCCAGAGTGGCCAGATAGACCTCTTCGTGCGCGGGTACGATGACGCGCTCTGGTATCGCTTCTACAACGGCAGCAGTTGGGCGGCCTGGCAGTCGCTGGGCGGCACGCTCGCCTCCGGCCCGGCAGTCGCCTCCTGGGGC
>JADYZS010000372.1 GCA_020853075.1 Anaerolineae bacterium
GGTTGGCGTCCCTTTGAAAAGCATGTGCTCAACCCAATGGGAGATGCCGGTTATCCCGGGCACCTCGTTGCGGCTCCCCACCCGATACCATAGCCAGAAACTCGCTACCGGCGCGTGGTGCATTTCCTTCATAATCACGGACATACCGTTAGACAATTGGGTCTTCATCAAGCCATTATCAGACATACAGATCCCCTCACAGACAGGATAGAGCAGTACGGCCCTCACCTACCCCCTAGCCCCCTCCCTCTCCCAAATATGGGAGAGGGAGGGGGAAGCCCCGTGGGCGTACCCGCCGTACGGGGTTGGGGGAAGGAGAGGGCTTGGAAATCTCCCTTCACCCCCCGTTTTTCTCATAGCCGCGGCCAATGCCGCTATAAGTAAAGCCCATGCGCCGCAGGCGAGCGGGGTCATAGACGTTGCGCCCATCTATCAAAACAGGACGCCGCATCAGCCCTTTGATGCGCTCCAGAGCCAGATGCTTGAACTCGTTCCACTCGGTGACGACGATGAGGGCATCCGCTCCCGTTGCCAGGTCATAAGGATCTTCAGCCAGGATCAGGTCTGGTAGCATCTTCGCAGCGACGTGCATCGCCACGGGGTCATATCCCCGTACCAGCGCCCCCTCGTGTCGCAATAGGTGTGCTACCTCTACCGAAGGCGCTTCCCGCATGTCATCGGTATTAGGCTTAAAGGCGAGCCCCAGGAGGCCCACCACTTTGTCACGCAGGCTGCCGTCCAGGAGTTCGCGCGTCACGCGAATCACGTTGCGCCGCTGGTCGCGGTTGATTTCCATGACTGCGCGCAAGAGCTGCGGGTGGCAGCCATGGATGACGCCCATGTGCTCCAACGCTTTGACGTCTTTCGGAAAGCATGAACCCCCATATCCAAGGCCCGCATCCAGAAAAGCGCGGCCGATGCGCTTGTCATAGCCCATGCCCGCCGCGACTTCTTTAATATCGGCCCCCAGTTGTTCGCAGATGTTGGCGATCTCGTTGATGAAAGAGATGCGCGTGGCGAGGAAGGCATTAGAGGCATACTTAATCATCTCCGCTGTGCGGAGGTCGGTGGTCATGATGGGGGCGCGCAGCGGCAGGTGCAACTGCGCCACCTTCTCCATCGCTTCCTGATCCAACGAGCCAAGCACAACGCGATCAGGATTCAGGAAATCCTGAAGGGCGGAGCCTTCCCGTAGAAATTCGGGGTTGGAAACAACCGCGAAGGGAACGGGCCGCGGCTGTTTGCGCCGGATAACGTCGGCAACCCAGTCGCCCGTGCCAACGGGCACCGTGCTCTTGTTGACGATGATGAGAGGGTGATCCATCGTTTCAGCAATGGACTCGGCGGCCATGTGCACGTATTTGAGGTCGGCCTCGCCATCTACGCCGGAGGGCGTGCCCACGGCGATAAAGACGAATTCAGCCTCTTTCAGACCCTCCGGGTATGAGGTAGTGAAAGAGAGACGGCCAGCGGCCACGTTGCGGCGCACCGTCTCTTCCAGACCCGGCTCATAGATGGGAATGCCGCCCGCCTGGAGTTTGGCGATCTTGGCTTCATCAATATCCAGAACGGTGACCCGGCTGCCCAGGTCGGCAAAACAGGTGCCGGTTACCAGGCCGACGTAGCCCGCGCCGATGACGCAGATATTTTTCACATGTACCTCGCTCTATCTCTATCCTGCTGCCTCGGCCACCTCGCTCCGCTGGGCCGAACCCAATTCCCGCAGGGAGAAGTGCTGCCGCATCATGTAAAAGGCCCCCAGAGCCGTGATGGGGAACCAGAGCGCGGCGTGCAGAACGAGGGTATAGGCGGTGGCTACCTCTTTCGCGACGCCAAACGAGTTCAAGATAACGATCCCCGGCCAATCAAACGTTCCCACGTAGCCTGGAGACGACGGCACCGTCGTCGCCAGGTTGACCACGCCGTTCATCAGCATCAGGACGTAGAAAGGAACGGTGAAGGTGAAGGCGTGCATCACAAACCAGTATTTCACCGTCTCCGCCAGCCAGATGATCACCGACGTCGCGAAGATCATCAGCACGTTGCGCACGCTGCGCAGCGAATGGAGACCGGTGAGAAAGCGGTCAAAGAGGGCTTGCGTGCGCTTCAGCAACGCCTCTGGCAAGAAGCGGCGGCCGATGAAGTCATAAACCGCGCGCGCCCGTTCTGGTGAAGCGGCGATAACGAAAAATACGAGGAGCGCGCCGCCGAACAGGAGGCTGGAGACGATGACGATGATGCGCAAGACGCTCGGCAAGGGTGTAAAGGGAAGGGCCACAAAGACAAAGAGGAGCATCACCAGCCCGTCAAAGACCCGTTCAATGATGATGGTAGCGAAACTGGCACTGAAACTGATGTGCTCCCGCCGCTTGAGGACATAGCCGCGAATCAGTTCCCCCGCGCGGGCAGGGAGGATATTGTTGCCCATGTAGCCGATGCAAACAACGGGGAAAAGTCGGGGCAAGGGAACAGGACGGAGAGGACGCAAGAGATAATGCCAACGCCAGGTGCGCGCCCACACACCGCAGAAATAGACCAGCACGCCGGGAATGATCCATAGGTATTGCGCGGTGCGGAGTTCGGCCCATACCCTGGGCAATTCCATTTTTCGCAAGACCAGCCACATGAAAAAGAGGCTCACCAGAAGGCCGAGCCAAAATTGCCAACGTTTGCCCATGTCTGCTCCTTTGACGGCTGCATTGTAGCACGTCTGGCGCCAGCGGACAAGTTGGCTTGACTCCTGTCTAATGGCAATTATGTTTTCACGGCCTCTTCTACGCCGCCATCTCCCGCTGTATGGAGCGGTAGCACTGGCGCAGGTAATCCTCCAATTTGACCCAGTCCGCCTCTACGTTGGTGGACGTCTTCCCGGTGATCTTGTCCACCGTGTTGTTTGCCAATACACGCAGTTCAGCCGACTCGCGCGCCCGCTCAGGGGGGATGCCGAAGATCGCGCTGTGCAATTCCACCATCGTCTGGATGAACTCTCTCTTATCGGGATTACCTACCAGACGACGATGGTCGTCGTTGTATTTCAGTTCCAGAGCAGCCACCCGCGTCGGATCAAAACCGAGGCCCGAATAGCGCCGCGCCAGGCGGTAGAACTTCTCGTAGAAAGCCTGCACCGCCTGCACGTTGTGATTTACCGGGGCCCAGGCCACAGAGGCCCGCGTCACGTAGTAGGCAGCCAACAGCGACACCGGGAACGGGATACGAAACTGCTCCTGGCACAACGATACGACAAGCCTCAGGAGTCTCAGCCAGGCACGGTCGTAGTAGGCGCGCCAGCCATTCGCTTCAAAGGATGCTACCCTGTCAGGGTTAAACCGGAATTTCGTTGACACGACCATTACTCCCAGCCCTATGCAGCAGGCGCGTGTTCGTGGGCAACCGTTGTCGCGTGCAGGCGGCTCGTCGTGCCCAATGCCAGGCAGACGGGGCAGGTCGCCTCGTGCCACGCCCCCAATGCCTCGGCTACGATCTCGCCGCGCGGCGCGCCAGGCCGCTGCCGCCGCCGGATCAAAAACCAAAGAGCCACCCCCAAGGCGAAAAGCACCAATACGAGACCCAGCAGCCACGGCAACGGCAGGACCTTCGTCACCGCGCTCAAGAGGGAACCGCCGACGTAGCCCAGGAAGAAGTGAAGGCTCAGAAACAAGATGCTGCCCAACACCAAACCCGGCAAGAAAACGCTCACCGGCAGCCCGGCCAGGCCGGAGGCCGCGACGGTGGCCGCGCGAATACCGGGCGTCAGGATCGCCAGACCGATGCCAATCGACCCGCTGCGCTTCACCGTAGCCGAGGCTGCGTCCAGGCGAGCAGGCGTCAGGCCCAGGTAGCGACCATAACGATAGAGAACGCCGCGCCCCGGCCCGCGCGCGAGGAAAAACTGGACCATGCCACCGGCTACCAGGGCAATCAGGATCGCAACGAAGGCTTGCCACAATGTCATCTTGCCTTCGGCGGCGCGTGCCGCCGCGGCCAGCATGATGACGTCGGCAGGGATTGGCACTGGCACACCCGCCGACTTGGTCAGCATGAGCAAGAAGATCGCCAGCAGGCCGTACCACTCCAGAAACGACTCAATTCCACTCATAGTCCCCCCTCAATAGAGACCACTACCCCTTATCCAGCTGAGGCAGGAGGACAACGCTCTCCTGCTCGTTGGGGTCGGTGCGGGCAATCACGGCGGTGCAGGGCTTGGTCTGGCTGAGGTTGACAGGCTGGTGCGGCATCCCCGCCGGGATGTAGAGGAAGTCACCCGCGCGCACGGTCAGGTGCTGTCGCAACCCCTCACCATACCACGTCTCCGCCTCGCCGCTGAGCACGTAAATGGCGGTTTCGTGGCTCTCGTGCAGGTGCGCCTTCGCCCGGCCCCCTGGCGGGATCGTCAGCAGGTGCATGCAGAGGCCGCGCGCGCCTGCGCTTTCGGCGGAGATACCGGCGAAGTAGTTGAGCCCCTGCTTGCCTGTATACGCCTTTCCGGTGTGAATCACCACGCAGGTTGGCGTGAGTTGAGAGTCGGCGGTCTTTCGTTTGCTTGACATATCTTGTCCTATTTACTACTTCGGTACGTACCGATCCCACCGCCTCCCGCGGAACGTGTTATACCGGTCTGCGCAATCTGCGTCACTCAAGGGATCAAAGAAGAGAACTTTCTTCCCCGCAGACGTCACGAGCCGGAGCAAGTAACTCCCCGCCGGGCAGGTATCCCAGCCGCTGACGAAGGTTAGAACTCGTCCATCCAGGGTGTATGTTCCCCCATGCACGACGCTGTCCGGTGTCCCGTGGGCGGCTCCGTACTTACCGCTCTCACCGATGTTTATGAACAACTGCCCCCTGTCTGCATCATTTCGCGTCCAGGTGCCAACTATGTCCTGGAGGGTGAAGTCTGCCGTCGGGATCGGCTCCCTAGGGGTCGCGGTAGCCGTGGGCGGCGCGGGCGTAGCCGTAGGGGGCGGTGGGAGGGGCGTGCTCGTCGGCGGCAGCGCCGTCGCGGTGGGGGCGGCAGTTGCCTGAGCCACCGGAGCCGCTTCCTGCGGCGAGGCTGCACTCCTGCAGCCGGCCAGAACGATCAAGACGATCCCTATGGCGGCCAACGTTCTTTTCAGCAGTTCTCTCCGTACAAGGTGGAATCCGACGCGCTCTCTCATGCCTGCTGCCCGCGCCAGAGCGTCAGGCCTAACCAGACGTACCAGAGGGGATTCACGATAAAGCCGGTCAACGCCGCGGGAACCAGTAAAACCGGATTGGTCGGCGCGAGGACGATGAGCCGTCCCAGATAGACGATGACCAGCAGAATCGCCAACAGATAACCGAGCGTGCCGAGGCCCCTGGGTAACCGACCACCATGCCTGATCAGCCACGAGATAACAAAGAGAGCCATGCCCGCCAGTCCGAAAGTGAGGAACCCACGTGCATCTATGGCATTAGGCAGGTCTGGAATAGACGGAGGCGGGTTGATGGCATTCGCCAAGTCGTAGGCTCCGTGGATGGCCGCGCCGGCTGCGCTCGCAAAACCCAGCATCAGGGCCCAGAGGGCGAAGGCTGCATCGGTTTCGCGCAGATGGTTGTAGATGGCCGTCATCACGGCGGTAGTGAGAAGCCCGCCGACCATCAGGAAGAGGGCGCTCAACAGATTGTTCTGCAGAATGACGAAAGCCACCGAGTATAAGAAGCCGATAAGGCCGGTCAGGATGGCGCAGAGGCCGGCGAAACGCTCAAAGGATGTGGATTTCATAATACTTTCCTCGCTTATAATTCGGGCAGAAGCCCAATGGCGCGCAACATTCCGGCCACGTCCCAGATGTATAAGCCATGTGTCACCTTGCCGTCCTCTATGGTGAGCAACGACACGCCACGCACCTCAATCGTGCGACCCGTGGGCGGAATATTCATAAAAATACCCTGATGCGTACCCCTCGCCGTCCAGATCAGGGCCACGCGATTGCCCTGCACAATGGTCTCTCCCACAATGAAACGGAGGTCTGGGAACGCGCGCCCATAGCGGGCCAGGGTTTGGCGGATTCCCTCCGGCCCGCGCTGGAGAGCTGCTTCACCGACATCCGTCCCTTCATAATCCCAGGCATAGAACGAGGTGACAAGTTCCACATCGTTAACGTTCCACGCGTCCGTCAATTCTGCCACAAGTCGGGCAATTCGATCCATAATGGCTACTCCCCAAAAGATTGCGGCTATCGTCTCCGACAGCCGCAGTTTAACCTAGTTACCCTTCGCTTTCCAGGCCAAAAGATGCTCACTTTTTGCTCATTTTCCGAGGCCGCCAGTCTCCCGCTGCCACAGGAAGTCCGCAACTCGCGCGATGCCCTCTTTCAGATGTCTGCGATAGGTGCTGAAAGGCAAATCCAACAATTCGGCGGCCTGTTCCTGGGTAGGTGCAGGATGAAGATAGGTATGATAGAGAGCGCGGTAGAGCTTGGCCTCGCGTGGAGAAGACTGCAACGATTCGGAGGCTTCCCGCACGAGAGCCTGCAAGGCGGCAATCCGTTCCGAGTTGCCTCCCCTGGCCCTTGTCTGCTCCACCACCAGCCGTGACCGGAGCAAAGGGTTGCTGCGCAGCGCATCCGGGCGGGGATAATCGCGCAGCGCGTCGCGCGCAGCCCCGGCGAAATCCGCCTGGCTAAGAACGATCAGGGGTTCAGGCATGAGCGGGGGAGTCGCGGCTTGGGGAGCGGCAGCGATCTCCCGTGCAGCCAGCATCGCCAGCCAGGACGCGGGGGGCATGGCCCGCCAATCGTGACCATAAACGCCGTAGCGCCATCCCCCTACCTCAAAATCGGCTTCGGGGAGCCGTGCCAGGTCGGCGTAGGCGAACATGGGTGACCAGAAATCCGGCTCCGCGCAGGGAAAGAAAGTGAAAGCGAGGCCCGGCGTAGTCAGATAATGCCGCACGACGTTGACGAAGATCAGGCTTTGGATGGGCGAAACCGCCTGATATGTATCGGCTGCCAGCCAGAAACGGAAGAACGTCGCCAATTCGCCCGCTCGCAACGGAGCCCGCCGTTGCAAGCAACGCCACACGGCCCCTGCCGCGGGGTCAAGATCCCAATCCTTCACACCGGCCTGGTGCAGCGCGACCATGGCCACGAATCCGACCACGCGCCCCGCCGCCTCGCGGAAGACCATCACCCCTTGTGGCTGCCGCGCAAACCAATGCGCGGCCAGGTACGCGGACTCGTCGCCCTCGTGCTGTCGCACCAATGCTAATAGACTTGGCCTGTCGGCCTCGCGCATCGCATCGGTCAGTACTGTGCCGCTCATTTGCCATTCCAGAAATGGCCGCACCATCGCGTTCTCGCGGTGCAAGAATATCAGGTCAAAGAGAACGCGCTGTTGCAACTCCTGTGAGGTTTGTTGCAGACGAGTGGTGTAATAGACGCGGGCGCGACGGTGCAGTTCGGCATACCAGTCGGGATTACGCCAGCGCAGATCAGCCACCAATGCTTCCCGCGCCAGATCGTGAGGGAACAGGCCCATCGGCCCTGACTGGACGAAAGACAACTCGCGCAGCCAGTTGAACAGTTCGTGGACGTCAGGGATAGCAAGCATCTCGGCCAGCAGGGCTTCCGTCGTCAGCCGCACCAGGGCGCAGGACTCCAAGGCAGCGCGGTGGGCCGGGCCGGGCACCTTCTGCACGAACTGTTCCAAAAGTTTCTTAACCACGTCGGGCGCGGCTTCGGGCTGAAAGTGGAAAGCGCCGCGCTGGGCCATCACGTCGGCAACCAGAGAGAGGGCCAGTGGGTGGCCGTGGGTGAAATCTAAAACCGCCGCGTGCTCCTCCAGAGGAACCATCCGCCCAGCCAGATACTCGCGGCTTTCCTCTGGACTCAGATTGCGTAAAGGGAGCACGCGCACCAGAGCCTGCCAGCCTGGGTCGGTGTACCAGACAGTTGATGGCGGGTTCCGGCCTGCCAGGACAATCAGCGTGTTCTCAGGGAGTTGGGGTAGAAAAGTGTCACGCAACCAGGCGTCAAGAGGCGCGAGGATCTCGTAGGTGTCAACCAGAATCGCATGATGCCGGGGGTGAGATGCGAGGACATCCAGGGGAGACTGGTGGGGAGGGAGGTTCATCGCGAGCCGCAACGCGCCGATGAACGAGTCGGGCACAGGCTCAATGTTGCGCGCATCCAAATAATAGGCAGGCGTATGGGATTCCTCGCATACCGCCGCAAACTCGTTGAGAAGCGTTGTCTTGCCAACGCCGCCGGGGCCGAAGATGTGCAATACGTGGAAAGGCAAATCCGCTACTGCCAGCGTGGAGCGCAACAACGCCCGTTCGGCGGCGCGCCCCACGAACCGGCTGCG
Source organism: Anaerolineae bacterium (assembly GCA_020853075.1). Classification (GTDB taxonomy): domain Bacteria; phylum Chloroflexota; class Anaerolineae; order JADYZS01; family JADYZS01; genus JADYZS01. The sequence goes on from JADYZS010000372.1 coordinate 8,326, forward strand.
CCGTGCCACGGTCAGGCGGTTCGCGAGACGCGTTGCCATAGCCCTCCCATAATTATCACATTTATCAAAATTATACTATAAATAGGATGCGCTGGCAATAGCGGTTTGACGTCCATTTGTCAAACCGGTGTACCTGCGGTATAATAGACAGGAGACGGGGCGTGGCGCAGCCCGGTAGCGCGCACGGATCGGGCCCGTGAGGTCGGAGGTTCAAATCCTCTCGCCCCGACCTTTTTCTAAAAATTGATTTGACATTGGCGTGATTTATGATATAATTCCTACATAAATCAGATTGAATTTGTGCTAGACTGGAAAAGTAGGAGAGCGTAGAGATGAGATTGGCCGTCACGCTGTTCGTGTATCAGTGCATCTGTCCCTAGCGGGCGCAGACAGCGCCTCGGTTAGCCGCGCGGCCCCACGATGGAGCCGCCCGTGCGCCGGGGAAGAACTGCCTGCCCCGCCCGTCGGCAGATGCGATGAGCACTCCAGCGCGCGGCATCCCTCAATTGCATAACACGTAGCGACCGTTCCATAAGTCCGCCGTTTCGTGGCATCTTAGCAAGATCGCCGCTGCACACTTGGAGACTCATCGCCGGGGGCTTTTCCCCCGCTGATGGGTCTTTTTATTTTACGCAAGGAGGTTGCATGGCGACCGTATTCGTTCCGACACCGCTACGCCGACTGACCGGCGGCCAATCTAAGATAGAAGTCCCAGGCGAGGACATCGCCGGCCTTATTGCTTCTTTGGAGGCCCACTATCCCGGCTTCCAGGAGCGCATGTTAGACGAGAAGGGTGAGATCAAACGGTTCATTAACATCTTCGTGAACGACACAGAGGTTCGCACGCTTCAGGGCAAAGCGACTCCTGTGCACGCGACCGACCAGGTGAGCATCATTCCGGCCATGGCCGGAGGATGGTAAAGAATCCCATGACGCTATTCGGTGGGTTTGTGATGATTCGGTGCCTTTGCATCTGTACCGGCGGAGGCAGTAGCCGCCGCCGGGAGCGCGCCCTTTCATAGCTGCCGTCGCGGGCCTGTCGGCGTATGCTGCCTCCGCATACCACTGGCTAGGTTATCGTGTAGGGATCTTAAACCCAATTACCAGGAGGAATACCATGTCAGCCGATCAGTTCGCACAGATCTTTCGCCAGGA
>JADYZS010000373.1 GCA_020853075.1 Anaerolineae bacterium
CGCCACGTTTCGTCAAATAGGAGAGGCTCCCGAGCAAGTTGGAGGCTGGATTGCTGAGTGGTATACTATCGCGCAGCAAGTGGCAGGAGCGAGGCAAGACCTCATCCTGTCACTTGTTACCGTTGCTGCGCGTACGTATGGGAGGTTGTAGAGACGACCCGCCGGGTCGTCTCTGCCGCCTATTAGACCGGGGAGGTATAATGGTCAGCCAAGACCTGCTTGATATCCTTCGCTGTCCCCACTGCGTGCGGAATGGGCCGCAGGCAGGCCTGTTGACGCTGGTCAAAGGGACGTGGCTGGTGTGCCAAGATTGCCAGCGCAAATATCCTATTCGCGATGATATTCCTGTCATGCTGATAGAAGAAGGAGACAAGTGGGTACAGACTGCGGAGGAGAACCTGCCGGTTCCGCCGCCAGGATAGCCTCCGCTTGGGCTGGCCGTGGAGTTTATGGAAACGCCTGAAGAACAGACCCCCCCTTCTGACAGGACCGAGCAGCCTGGTGATGGGGACATCCATCCTGAGTTGGAGTGGCGCAGCGAGCGGGCGCGGCCTGGCACCGGGGACCGCCACATTCGCCTGGTGCGACCGCACTCCCGCTACTTTCGTCGCATCGGGCCGGGACAATTGACCAGCACCGAGCGAGTTCTGACCCCTCGCGACACGATGGCCCGGCTGGGGATGCGCGTCAAGCGCATCCTCATCGGCGCACCGCTGGCGTCTGCCGAGGAGATTCACGAGCGTCTGACAAAGGTGAAGGCGCTGGCCGTCTTCTCCTCCGATGCGCTGTCGTCGTCGGCCTACGCGACCGGCGAGATTCTCCTGCAACTGGTAGCCGCTGGCGTCGCGGCTCTGACCCTTTCGCTCCCCATCAGCCTGGCTATCGCCGTGCTCCTGGCGGTGGTGGCCTTCTCCTATCGGCAGACGGTGCGCGCTTACCCCAAAGGCGGCGGCTCCTACATCGTTGCCAGGGACAACTTGGGCACTCGCCCTGCTTTGGTCGCGGGCGCGTCCCTCCTCACCGATTACATCCTGACCGTGGCCGTTTCCATCTCGGCAGGCGTTGCCGCGGTGACGTCGGCTTTCCCCGAACTCTATCCTTACCGGGTGATTCTAGGTGCGGCTGCCATCGCCTTCATGGTGTTGGCGAATCTGCGCGGCATCCGCGAGTCGGGCAACATCTTCGCCGCGCCGACATACCTGTTCATCTTTTCGTTCGGGGTGATGATTGTCGTCGGCCTCTTCAAGAGCCTGGTCCTGGGTGTGACCCTACCAGCCGCGCCGGAGATCTCGCCCGCGGGAACCCTGGAACCGATTACGGTGGCCCTGATCTTGCGGGCCTTCGCCGCGGGCGCGGTGGCCTTGAGCGGTGTGGAAGCCATCTCCGACGGCGTCCCTGCCTTCAAGCCACCTGAATCCAAGAACGCGGCCACAACGCTGGTATGGATGGCGGCCATCTTGGGCAGTTTCTTTGTCGGCCTGTCCATCCTGGCGCACCTCTACGGCGTCTCACCCCTCAGCACGGAGACCGTGCCTTCTCAGGTGGCGCGCGCCGTCTTTGACACTTCCTGGTTCTACTACGTCGTCCAGGTGGCTACGGCGCTCATCCTCGTCTTGGCTGCCAACACCAGTTTCGCCGACTTCCCGCGGGTAGCGTCCTTCCTGGCTAGAGACGGGTTCCTACCTCGCCAATTTGCCTTTCGCGGCGACCGCCTGGCCTTCTCTACGGGGATTATCATTCTGGGCAGCGTTGCCACTGTGCTGTTGATCGTCTTTCGCAGCGACGTCCATGCGCTGATCCCCCTCTACGCCATTGGTGTTTTTCTATCCTTCACTATCTCCCAATCGGGGATGGTAGCCCACTGGCGACGACTGCGCGAGCCAGGCTGGCAGCAAAGCCTGGTCATCAATCTGATCGGCGCGATGCTGAGCGGTACCGTCCTGATCGTCGTGGCCGTCGTGAAATTCCCGCATGGCGCGTGGGTGGTCGTATTCCTCATCCCCCTTCTGGTTCTCCTGTTCACCTCCATTGAGCGGCACTACCGCCGTATCAACCAGGCTCTGAAGCCGGCCACGCGCGATCCCCTGGTAGCGGCCCCCGCGCGACCGATGGAACAGCCGGTCATCGTGCCGGTGCCGGGCATCACCAAGCCGGTCCTCCGTTCCCTGAACTATGCTCGTTCCATGTCTCACCACGTCACCGCGGTGCATGTGACCGACGACATGGCGGCGGGGCTACGCTTGCGCGAGGAGTGGGAGCGCCAGATCCCCGATGTGTCGCTGGTCGTTCTGGAATCGCCCTATCGCTCTTTCCTCGGCCCGATGCTGGCCTACGTGGACGCTATTGACCAGCAAGCTCTGGGCCTGCCAGTGACGGTTATCATCTCCGAGACCGTGTCTGACCGCCCGTGGGAGAAATATCTGCACAACCAGACAGCCAGGCAATTAAAAGAGGCCCTGTTCAATCGCCCTAACACGGTGGTTATCAGCATCCCTTATCGCATCCCC
>JADYZS010000374.1 GCA_020853075.1 Anaerolineae bacterium
CCCGCGGCGATGATGAGAGCACCCAGCGCCATCGCCGCCATAACACCCACTCCCGCCACGAACGGCACTGCCACATCTAAGATGGTTGGCGTCGGGGCCACGGCCTGAACCGGCGCAGGGGGCGGGGCAGCCGTCTGCACCTTGTCTAAGGCCACAGTCACCCAGGCGGATAACTGCTTACGGGCTCCCGCCTCCTCGTTGCTGCCGTTCCATATCGCGAAGGCCACAGAGCGGCTATCGCCAGCGGCCAATTGCGAATCGTTGGCATCCCCGGTAGCAAGCGTGCGGGCGAAGGTCACGTACCAACGCCCATTCTGCCACACGCCGCGGCCCAGCACATCCTGGGTCGTCTGCGTCGTGAGGGTGCCGAAGCCCTCCGCGTTCAGATCCTCTACGGCGGTGACCCGCTGGGGATTGGCGAGAGGATTGCCCGCTTCCCAGGCAGGAACCAGGGCGCGCGCCTCCGCCGATGTCCAGTCCTGGGGAAAGCGGAAAGGCGGCTTCCCCACCACGTAAGGGTAGAAATCGCCCCAGAAGTTTGGATAGGCTTGCAGAACCTCCTGGAAACCGTCGTCCAGATCCTTCTGCCAACTGGCTTTCCAGTGCCAGAGGTTGAGCGGTTGCCCTACCAACCCCATGCAGATGCTGGGGATGCCCGCACCGGGAGTCACTTCCACGGCGGCGGCATCGGGGAAGTCATCCAGGCGGCTGGCCCCCGTATCCTGGGTGTTGTCGGGCCAGGAGAGGAGGAAGGCAATCCATTGGCCGTCGTGAACCGCTTTGACCTCCACCGCGGCAATGCTGGCCTGGGACAAGGCAGGCGCGATACCCGCCTGGGCCGTCAGGGGAACGGTCTGCCCCTGCAAGCCGGCCCACAACGGAGCCGCCGGATCGGCCAGCGGCAAGGGCGCGGGCCGATAAGCCGCGAGTAATTGGGGCTGCGACTGGGCCAGGGCCAGGCCATGAAGGGCCAGGCCCACGGCCAGCGCCACCGCCGGGACAAGCAACAAGGTTTTGCTTAAAGCGCGCATGGCCCCCTCCCTCAGGTGATATTGTGGCGATAGACCTTCAGGGCCGGATCAAAATCGGGACGGATATAGATCGGTTCTTTGAGCGGAACGCGCGCGACCTCTGCTCCGTCCGCGTCGTAGCCGATGGCCTTGCCATCGCGCACGCGGAAACGGTCAATCCAACGGTCGGTTGCGCCCATCAAGAGCAATGCGCCCAGAAGTTCAGGGTCGTCGGGGGCCTGGCGATAGGTGGCGATAGCCTCCTCAACGCCAGGGCCGAACATCTGCCGCAGGAATGGGAGCGGCACGTGGATAGGCGGCACGTAATAGACGTTGGGCTCCAGACCGAATTGAGGATAGAGGGGCAAGGCCACCTTGCGCACGTGCACCAGGAAATCTACCGGGCTTTCGGGGTTGATATTCTCCGGTGGGTGAATCCAGCCAGCGATGCGGATACGGCCGATGCAGGAGAGGATGCAATAGGTCTGGCGTCCCTGCTCTACCAGCGGGTAGCAGGCGATGCACTTCTCGGAGATACGGGTGACGGCGTTGTAGAAGACCTTCTTGTAGGGGCAGCCCTTCACGCACTCGCGGTAGCCACGGCAGCGTTCCTGATCTACCAGCACGATGCCGTCCTCCGGCCGCTTGGAGATGGACTTGCGGGGGCACGAGGCCAGGCAAGCCGGGTAGGTGCAGTGGTTGCAGATGCGTTGCAGGTAGAAGCACCAGGCCAGTTGCGGCATAGCGAGGGTGGAGCCTGGCTCAATCATGCCAACGATCTCGTCTTCGCCCAGGTTGGGATGGGCATAGTCGTCATCGTCGGGCAGGAAACCCAGAGCAACGGAGCCGGGCGGCGCGGCCTCAAAAATGGTCTTGCCGGTATAGGTCTTTCCATCCCAGGTCTGCGGCCCCAACTCGTTCAGCAGGCGCACGTCCCAGCCCATAGGGAAGAAGCCGTAGGGCTTGCTTTCCACGTTGTTGAACCAGACGTACTCCTGGCCGCGGCCCGCTGTCCACGCGTTCTTGCAGGCCACGGTACAGGTCTGGCAGGCGATGCACTTGTTGATGTCAAAGACCGCGCCGAACTGGCGCTGCGGGCGCACCCCTTCGTAGGGGTAATCCATCTCGCGGTTCAGTTGCCAATTGCGGACCTTGGGCATGGGTTGCTCCTCTTTCGTGTTGCGCTAGCCGGTGACGAATCCACCTTGCAGGAATTTCTTCATCGCGTCGTTCTCGTAGGTCGGGCGATAGCCTAATGCCGCCGGACGCCAGAGGACTTCACCATCCACGCCGCCCGGCTCGGCCTTCGTGATTTTGACGAAGGACTCCTTCGGTGCGCCGGTAGTGCAATGGATGTCGGCGGCGAAGCCGGTGCCGATGAGTTGGCCGAACCCTTCCTTCCGCACCAGCGAATCGGTCATCAGGGTGGGGCGCAGCCAGGCGCGAGTGCAACTCTGGTGGCCGCCGCTGCGGAAGTAGGCCTGGTAATTGGTGCGCGGGCTCTTTGCCAGGCCATCGGGCCGCGTTTGCTGCCCCTCCACCGAGCCGTGGGTCGCCTGATAAAGATGGAACCACATACGCAGGATGCCGCGCGGCATGCCCGTGTAGTAGCGGGCACGGGCCATCAGCCGCATGATCTTGTAGTTGGCGTCGTCCGGCTTCCAGCCCCGGTAGGGTCGGTCGGAGGGGTCGGCGTCAATCCAGATGTAGTCGCCATCCTCAATGCCCTGCGCCTTCGCGTCCTCCGGGTTGATGTCGGCGTAGGCTTCGCTCACCCAGGGCGCACGCTTGTCGCGGCGATACATATCGCCGAAGGGGCCGAAGTAAGCGGCGATGATGTCCACGTCCACAGGCGTCGTGTGAGTGCCGTGACGGAACTTGGGGGTGATGAAGACGTGGGTATAGCCCTGGCTGCGCAAGGGGTGCTGCGTCTCCTTCACCTCCGACCAGGGGCGCATCACGTTGCGCACCTGGCGCACCTCCACCGAGACGTCATCCGGCTTCAGGCCGTAGGTCTGGGGCGGCGTCGGCTGCAAGATGCCGCCCGGTTTGCCGACCATCGCGTTGGGCTCGTAGAAGGTAGCGTCCACTGGCTCGCGATAGACCGGCAGGTTCTCGCCGTATTCCAGGAACTCCGGCTCTTCCCGGTAGAACTCGCAACGGCCCGTCTTGGTGTACCAGGGACGGCTCTCGTTAGACTGTTCCCACCCCACTATCTTGGGGTAGGTGCGCATCATCTTCAAGGCGGGGATGCCCCGCGCGGCCCGCGCATGGAGTTCATCCACGCGGTAGCCGCGCAGGCTACTGGACGCGTTGATGATTCGTTGCAGATAGGCTTCCGCCCGTCCCTCAAAGATGAAACGCCAATAGTCTTCGCAGCGGCTATCGCCGAGCTGCGTGCCCAGAGCCTTCGCCACGCCGGCGAAGGTCTCCACGTCACCGCGTGTATCAAAGGTGCGGGGCAACGGCGTGCGCGGGAACATCTGGACGAAGGGGTTGGTCACCGACCCGCACATATCGGGATACTTCATCTCGGCCCAGGCATCCACGCCGAAGACCACGTCGGCGTACTCGCAGGTCATCGTCCACCACCAGTCGTTGGCGACGACGGTCTCAATGCGGGGCAGGGTGTTGACGATGACGTCGTACGCGCCCTTGGCATTGCCCAGAACCGAGTTGCTGTTGGCCCACCAGGCGAACTTGGTCGGCGTGGGGAGGTGCGTCTTGCCCGTGAAGAGTTTGTTGCCCACGCGCAGCGGCCGGTCGCCGTAGTTGTAGTAGTGGGCCGACTCGTACTTGGCGTAACTCTTCGTCTTAGCGGGCTTCTCCGGGTCCAGTTCAATATTGAAGGGGTCCTCGGTGATGTACTGCGGCTCGCCGTTGTAGATGCTGGTGCGATAGTTACCGGCATAACTCCCCGGCGTGCCGCCCACAAAACCGATGTTGCGGGTGAGCGCGCCCAGCAAGAACAGAGCCCGGTCTTTGAGGTCGTTGTTGAAGAAGTGGTTGGGCCCCATGCCGTGCACCAGGAGGGTAGCCTCCGGGTTGCGCGCGATCTGTCGCGCCAGGTCTGCCATCACCTCCGGCGGTGTCCAGGTGATTTCCGAGACGACTTGCGGCGAGAACTCTTCCAGGTATTCCCGCACCAAGTCAAAGACGGAGCGCACCTCCACCTCCTTGCCGTCCACCGTCTTGACTTTGAACGTTCCTTCCAGGGCCGGTTCCACGCCTTTGCCCAGGAAGAACTTGCCCACCTCATCACGCGTCACCACGGCGGGTTGCCCGGCCCGCGTATCCCACACCATGTAATCGCCCCAGGCGTCGCGCAGCGCGGCAGGGATGTACTGCACGTTCTGTTCGGCGTTTGGTTTAGGCGTCTCGCCCGCTTTGAGCACCTGCGTGAAGTTGCTCAACGTGGCCGCCTGGTGGCCCTGAATCACGTCGGCGGCGCGCAGGTATTGCCGGGTATCCAACCTGACCAAGAGAGGCAGATCGGTGAAGCCCTTGACGAAATCCGCGTCGTACAGTTTTTCTTTCATGATGACGGCGGACATCCCCAGGGCCAGGGCTGTGTCGGTGCCGGGGCGGATGACCAGGAGTTGGTCGGCCTTCTGGGCGGTGGATTGGTACTCCGTGGCGATGACGACGACCTTCGCCCCGCGCAGCCGCGCTTCTGTCAGCCAGTGGCCGTCGGGCATCTTGGTAGAGATCCAATTCATGCCCCACAGGGTGATCAACTTAGCGTTCTCCGCCGTGAAGAGGTCAAAGTCCACCGTTTGCTGGCCGGTAACCATCGGGTGGCCCGGCGGGAGGTCGGTGTGCCAGGAGTAGCTATCCCAGATGCGCGCCCCCAGGGTATGGTCGGCATCCGGCTTGCGCACGGCAACATCCAGCAAAGCCAGCATATTGGCGAAGCGGTTCAGGCCAAAGATGCGGGTAGCGCCCAGGAAGGGCATCCCGCCGCGGAACTTGCAGGTCTGCACGCCCGCTTCCTTCATAGCCTCAATCATCGCTTCGTCGTAGCCCTGCTTGCGCAGCAATTCGGCGCCCTGGGGGCCGCTGTACGTGCGGGCCGTCGTCTCCAGGGCACGGGCCACCAGGGCGAAGGCTTCGTCCCAGGGCACTTTTACCCACTCATCCTCGCCGCGCCGGAAGTTCCCGCGCGGGGGGAGGCCGGTATCTGGGTCGCGGGGGAAGCCGCCGCGCGCCCAATCTAACCACCCCTTGCGGATCATGGCTCCCTTGATGCGCCGGTCACCGTACACCCGCCGCACCAGGGCCATGCCCTTGTTGCAGATGCGCGGTTCCCAGCGGGCCGAGGCCTGGTTGCCGTAAGCGTCCACCGCCTCGTGATAGCCATAACTGGGCTCAATGCGCGTCATGACGCCGTGGCGCACGTGAGCCTTGAGGAGGCAGTTATGGGTATCGTTGGGAGCACAGAGGAAGACGAACTGGGAATCGTGACGGTAAATGTTGCGATAGACCCGTTCCCAGTCGCGGTTGGGGTAAAACTGCAAGGGGTTGTCAATCCCGGGGGCGGTTTGCAGGAAGGCCGTTTTCCGGTCTGCCAGCAGGGCCAGAGCGGCGGTGCCGCTCGCGCCTACCAACTTCAGAAACTCGCGTCGCGTCAAGGGGGACATAGGTGTGACCTCGCTTGGGCGCTGAGTAGGCCAGGCTTCAGGATGCCTGGACAACCAATATCATAGCCGAAAGAAATATAGCCTATTTTCTGCGCATCATCATAACCGACCTAACAAATGTCGTCGTGATACAACCGGGAGCCGGGCTTAGATAATACCATGTGCGGAACTTGGGCCATGGATAGTGTACATGCCCTTGAGATAAAGCGATATGACAGAAGTCACATTATGACGAAATTCACAGCAAAAACGGCGAGGCAAGCCCCGCCGTGCTCCTTGTGCAGCCAGAGGCAACCGCGTTAGACGCGGTACTCGCGCACCAGATCCATGCAACGGTGGGCAGCATCCAGGTCGGGCACGTCTGTCACCCGGTAGAAGACACCGCCGACAAGGTCGTGCTCGTGCAGAGCCTGGCAGAACTCTGGGAAGCCGACGCCGACGACGATGGGCAGAGCACCCACGCGCTGCTTCAGTTGGCCCAGCACCTCAAACGCGCGCGGGAAGCCCCTATCGTCCGCCAGATAGACCGCCTTCAGCCCTTTGAGAGTGGAGACGGCTTCCAACAGATGGCGACCGTTGCCGTGGATGTGCAGCACGCCGCCGTTGAAGCGATTCATAATCCGTTCCGCAGGCTCGCGGCCCCACTGCTCAAAGTAGTCCACCGAGGTCATGTGGAAAGGGTCCACGCTCTCGGAGACGATGCGCCCCGGCAGCCACTGGCCCATGTTGCTGAAGGTTCCTCCCATGAAAAGGGGCACCTTCTCAAAGAAGGTGGTTTGCACCTTCACGTTCAGGTCGTAGGCGAAATCAACCGCGCGTCTGACCATCTCTGGCCGCTCAAGAAGGTCCACGTAGGTCCTCGTCCCGCCGACCAGTTCAAAGACGAAGTTGAGGCTGTCAATGAGGATGAAATGGCTGATGCCGAACTTCCCCCGCGCTCCTTCTGTAAAGATCTCCAACTGGCGCAGGTAGCGATGCCACCACTCGCTCTCCGGGTCAGAGGCCAGTTGCTCAAACTCCGACCAATCGCGAAGGATAGGGGAGATCATGGACGAGATCCAGCCGGTCTCCGGGTCGCAGAGAAACTGCGCCTTGCCCCCGACAAGGCCACCGTACAGCCCCTGATCCATCTCGCTCAGGTAGGCGACGGGGATGGAATCGTCGCGTACGGAGACGTGCTGGCGCAGGTGGGCATCCCAGAAGGCGATCCGCTCGTGGGGGTCGGGATAGGCGCAGAAGCCTGTGGGATGCGTGCGCGCGAACTCCTGGAGCGCGGGGCTGGGCAGCCTCATGGCGGCGAGGATGATGTCTTGTGGACGCTCTTCGTAGAAGCGGCGCAATCTGGCTAGGATTTCTGTGACCCGAGGACAGTAGAGAAGTGAGGAATTCATGCCATACTCCTCATTCGTGCCGGATACTACGACTCTTGCGTGTCAGGCGGTTCCACGTGGATCACGACCCGGCCCAAATGCGGCACGCGGCTGCGCAGGGCACGCTCCACCTGTTCGGTCAGCGTGTGGGCATCGGTGATGGGCGCGTTGCCATCCACCGTGCAATGGAACGATAGGGCTAACTCGCCCCCCACGCGCCGCACGGTGACCTCGTGAGGCTTGCAGCGCAGGCCCATCTCCACCGATATCGCGTGCAGTTCGGCCAGAGCCTGCCGCTCATCCGCCAGTGTCGCCCGGTAAGTCGCCGTTGCATCGCCGGCCGGCTCCATGTGGGTCACAATCCGTTTGACCTCAGGGAGCGACTGGCGCAGCGCGCTCTCAAACCGGGCGGCCAGGTCGTGGGCTTCAGCCACACTGAGCGAATCACGGACGTCCAGGTGCATCTCCACCGAGAGGCCGCCCATCACATCGTAGAGGCGGATGCTGTGGGTTCCTAAACCCATTTTGGCAGCGAGCAGGCGGATCGCATCCAGTATGCCTTCGTCTTCGGCGCGCACCGGGTCCACATGCACCATCACGTCCGTGCCGTGCAAGACCTGGCGCACCGACGCCTCAACCGCCGAAGCGACGTCGTGAGCCCGTTCCAAAGGTGTGTCGCGGCTCACGGTGACCGTCAGATCGGCAAAGGCTTCCGGCCCGCTGCGCCGCACCCGCACCTGTTTGACCTCCAGCACGCCCGGCACGTTGGCCGCATGGGCTATCTCATCCCGCAAGCCGGCCGGCACACCGTCCAGCAGGGCAACCACCGTTCGCTTGCCGAGGGCGAGGCTCACATAGACAACGATCCCCGCCACGGCCAGGGCGGCCAGAGCGTCGGCTTTCACCAGCCACGCTAGACCGAGCCCCTCGGCTGCGCGGACGCAGATGAGGCCGATGATGACCACCGTGGAGGACCAAATATCAGTGGAGAAGTGCAGCGCATCCGCCTCTAGTGCCTGGCTGTCATATTTCTTGGCCACTCTTGCCAGGGCACGCGACCGGGAAATGTCTATGACGATGGAAACGCCCATAGTTAGGAAAGCCCAATAGCTGGCCTCCACCTCAACGCTCTTGAAGAAGAGTCGCTGGATCGCCTCATAGATAATCCAAACGCAAGTCACGAGCAGCAGCACGGTCTCAAAGAGCGCAGAGAGATTTTCCACCTTGCCGTGACCGTAAGTATGTTCGCGGTCAGCAGGCTGGCCGGAGATGCGCACTGCTACGAGTGTCATAGCCGCTGCCACCAGATCCAGGCCTGAATGTAATGCTTCAGACAGAATGCCCAGGCTACCTGTCATCAATCCGACGGCCAACTTCATGGTAGTAAGAAAGATAGCCCCTATAACAGAACTAAGGGCAACCCACCTTTTTTCTCTATCCGCACGTTGGCGCGCGTCCGAGTTACTTGAAACATCCACAACGATTTCGTCTCCCCTGAAATAGAAGATTAGGTAGCGGGGGCTCCGCTACCTAATCTGCGACGGTCACTTCAGCCCGCTTTATGCTTGGCTCCCCGCAAGGTATTCTGTAACAACATGGCGATGGTCATGGGTCCGACGCCTCCCGGCACCGGCGTAATGGCTCCCGCTACCTCTTTCGCTTCGTCAAAGGCCACGTCGCCCACCAGGCGGTAGCCGCTCTTGGTGGTCGGGTCGTCCACCCGGTTCACCCCTACGTCAATGACGACGGCTCCCGGCTTCACCCAATCGCCACGCACCATTTGCGCCTTGCCGATGGCCGCTACCAAGATGTCTGCTTCGCGCGTCACCGAAGGGAGGTCGCGCGTGCGGGAATGGCACACCGTAACCGTAGCATTACGCCCGATGAGGAGGAGGCTTACCGGCAGACCGACGATGTTGCTGCGGCCCAGCACCACCGCCCGCGCGCCCTCAATCTTCACCCCGACGTGATCCATCAGCGCGATGCAGCCCGCTGGTGTGCAGGGCACGAAGAGCGGTTCGCGCCCCTTCATCGCCAGGCGTCCGATATTGACCGGGTGGAAGCCATCCACGTCCTTCTCAATGCCGATGGCGTTGAGGACGGCCTCTTCGTTGAGGTGGCCCGGCAACGGCAACTGCACCAAGATACCATGGATGCCGGGGTCGGCGTTGAGTTGGCGCACCAGGCCCTCCACCTCAGCCTGGGTCGCGGTGGCGGGAAGTTTGTGCCCCACGGAGCGCATCCCGACTTCTTCGCAGGCGCGGCCCTTCATCCGCACGTAGGTCTGCGAGGCCGGATTGTCGCCCACGAGGACCGTCGCCAGGCCGGGGACCACGCCCGTGCGGGCCTTCAATGCGGCGGCTTCGTCCTTGATGCGGGCACGGATGGACGCGGCAACGGCCTGGCCGTCTATGATGGTGGCTGTCATGTCGTCTCCATTTTTGCTCAGGATAGTCCCTTACCTATTCTGCCTTCCAGCGCAGGTCGGCACAGGTCGGGCCATCGGGAAGCCAGAGGGTCAGGCGCATACCACCTTCCAGTTCCAACTCAATCTCCCACGGGGTGCGCCCGCCCAGGAAATCGCTCTTCAAAACATCCGCATCAGAAATAGCATGGGGCACAAGGATGGTCATCTTACCGCCACGCACCGCCAGTTCCATCGCGTCCTGGCTCGCCCCCTGCGCCGCCGCTCCTTCCATCTGCGGGTTCGGCTCGCCAATGAAAGAATCCAACAAATTGTAACGTTTCATGGTTCTCCCCTACCTGGTTTCGCTGTGTGTACCATTAGGTCAACCGTTGTATTTCTCCACCATGCCTGCCAGTATTTCGTCTTGCGGCGATGCCGGTTCTGCGACCACCACTGGCGCGAGGGGCCGCGAGAGATACTCGTCAATGGCAGACGCCGCGCGGCGCCCCGCAGCCATGGCCGTCACAACCAGGTCGGGGCCGGTCACGTTGTCGCCACCGGCATAGACGCCCGGCCGGGTGGTCTCGCCGGTCTCGGCATCGGCCACGATCAGGCCCCACTTGCGGGTCTTCAGGTCCGGCGTCGTCTCGCCCAGGATCGGGTCGGGCCAGTAGCCGAGGGCCAAAACCACCGTATCCACCTCAACGACGAACTCGGAACCCTTGATAGGCACGGGGCGGCGGCGGCCCGACGCATCGGGCTCGCCCAACCGCATACGGATGCACTCCATCGCGTGCACGCGGCCCTGCCCATCATCCATGAAGCGCACGGGCGCGGTCAACCACTCAAAATGTGCGCCTTCCTCGCGGGCGAAGGTGCGTTCCTCTATCTTACCGGGCATCTCGGCCTCGGTGCGGCGATAGTAGCAGGACACGCTCGGCTCTATGCCGTCGCTGTGCTGCTGTTTATAGACCACGCGCAAGGCCGAGCGCACGCAGTCCATAGCCGTATCGCCGCCGCCGATGACGGCGACCCGTGGGCCTACCGGGATCGCGTCTCTCATGTTCTCCGGCAGGTACTCAGGAGGAAGGTTGGTCTTCATCAGGAAATCGGTCGCCTGATAAATGCCCTTCAGGTCTTCGCCCGGCACTTCAATCTTGGCGCCGACGCCGGTGCCTGTGCCCAGGAAGACCACGTCGTATTCCTCAAGGAGTTGCGGTATCGTCACATCGCGCCCGACGCGCGTGTTGCAGACGAAGCGTACTCCCAACTCTTCCAGGAAGGTCACCTTCTCCAACACGATGTCCCTGGGTAACTTGAAGCGGGGGATGCCATAGAACAGGAGGCCGCCCGGCCTGGGCATCGCCTCAAAAACAGTGGCGGCATGGCCCCTTTTCACCAGTTCCTCGGCGCAGGCCAGGCCCGCCGGGCCGGAGCCCACGATGGCGACCATGCGCCCTGTGGGAGGGGCCACCTCTGGCAGCGGAAAACCGCCCCTCATGCGCCGCTGGTAATCGGAAACGAAACTCTCCAGCTTGCCGAGATAGACCGGATCGCTGGGCCTGCCGACGGCGCAGTGGCCCTGGCAGAGAATATCCTGGGGGCATACGCGGCCACAGATCTCCGGGAAGTTGCTCGTCTCCCGATAGACGTTGGCCGCTCCCTCAAAGTCGCCCTGGGCAATGAGCCAGACGGCGCGCGGGATGTCGTTGTGCAAGGGGCAAGCAGACATGCAAGGCTGGGGATCGGGGCATTGCAGGCAACGCTCTGCCTCCAGGCGGGCGTGCTCCGCATCGTAGCCGATGTAAGTGGGCGAGAAGTCGTTGATGCGCACCTCTGGTGGCCGTTTGGGAACCGGCTGGCGAGGAATCGTTCTCTTCGCCTTGCGGTCAATCTCAAGCCCAGCAGTGCGGTCGTTCTTGGCATCTGTGTTAGTCATGAGGACTCTCCTTAATGAAACACCATTCCTACCATCAGGTAAATACCCCTAAGAGACTGTCCGAGAAATCTAGGAACAGGTCGCCATCGGATAAAATCCGACGGCTAAACATTTGTGTTAAGCCTCGCTTGCACCTAGTCGGCGCAAGCCAACAGGCGCACTGCGGGCTTCCTGGCCGGTTGCCGTCGGTTTTCAACCGATGGCAGGGTCTTTTCAGACAGCCTCTTAAAGATAGCAGGTAGCCTGCGGGTCAGCGGATGCTAGATAGCCGCCTTCTTGTCTGAAACCAAGAGCCCCTGTTTATCCTGGTGGGGCACGAAGCCCAAACCTTCCAGGTGATGGACGATTACGGCAGGAGCGATAAGCGATTCATCGTATTGCACCACGACCTGGTGTAGCATCGCGCTCGCCAGCACATCCACCACCCCAGGCAGCGTCCGCAGCGCGTAGGCGGTGGCCTCGGTTTTGTGATAGGTATTCATCGTCGGCAGGTAGAATGACTGTTGAACCATGTTATGAATAGAGCCTCCCGTCTCTGCCAGCGTACCATAATTCGTCGGCGCAGGCTATGATATGCGTCAGGCTGTTGCGCCAAAGAAAAGCCCCCCACGACAGAGAGGAGGGACGTGGAGGGCTAACCGCACCTGGGATCGCGGATGTCACGGCTCCGCGTCGGCCCTTCTAGGTCTCGTTCAGTATATCACAAGTGTCGGGGGCTGTCAATCAATAGTCCCGCAAGTCGTCGCGCACGTAGAGCATCGCGCTCCAATAGACGCTCCCCTCAATCTCCTCAAACACGAGGAAGGCATCATCCTTCTTCTGCGCGCCCCAGCCGGTGGAGAAGATGACGGCGCGGACTGTCGGCCCAAAAGAAGCCCGATCCCCTATCGTCTTCATGGCGTCCTTGCCCAAATCTACCTTCACCTCGCCCGGCCCCAGATAGTTGACGCGCAATTGCTCAATGGCCTGGGCGGGCGTCAGGCTTTGGCCCTCGGAGAGATAGAAACCCATCAGGAAGTTGTCGGCGGTCATGGAGGCCTGGAGCGTGGTGTAGTCTTTGGACTCTAAGGCCGCCTTCACCGCGGCGATGAGAATATCCAGTTCGGAGGCGACGGGGATCGCGGTGGGGGCCGGTGGTGCCACCGCCGCGCCTGCACCGCCGAGGTTCACCACCACCGACGAGAGATGTTCAATGGCTCCGTCGCGCGGGCTCGTACTGAAGACCTGGATACGCCCAATTTGCGGCGTGGCAGGGACGGTGAAGGTGATCGTGCCGCTGAAGGGACCGCGCTGGCCGAGTTCGCCAGTGATGAAGGCGACCCCCGCGCCGATCTGCTTCCCTTCCTGGTCAAGGACTCTCACGCCGATCTGCTGCTCAAAGGCCGCGCCGATGCCGGTGACGCGCACAGGATTCGTGATGGTGACCCCCTGGGCCGGGCTGTTGATGATGATGGCCTCTGCCTGCGGGCAGACGCAGACGGGGGGCGTGGCGGTAGCCGCTACCGGCGTCTTCGTGGGCTGTGGCCGCGGGGTTGCCGTCGCTGCCGGGCCGGGGATGCGCAGCCGCTGGCCGACGTAGATCAGATTCGGGTTGCGGATGCCGTTGAGCCTGACCAGCGCGTTCACGCTGACGCCGTAACGCCAGGCGATGTTCGCCAGCGTTTCGCCGCGGCGCACGACGTGGATGCGCTCCTGCTGGCTCACGCTGGCACCGGGGGCGTTGAGATCGGTACTGCGGACGCTGGCCGCGGCTGAGGCGACGCTGACCATCACCAACAACGCCAACAGGCCAAGAGCAAGGATGATCTTCGTGGTTCGGGCACGCATCATGGTTCTTCCTCCGTCGTTGCGACTCTTTGGGAATGTGCCAGCAGTTTCAGTATCCGCGAATCGGATCGTGGTGGTTGAAGATAGAGCCGCCGACGCCCCCAGTATAGCACAACCTGGCCGCGACGCAAACCGTAGGGCGGCTTGCCCCTACTGACGATTCCCGATTCCCGGTCTCTAAGGAATCGGGAATGGAGTATTGAGAAACCTGAGAATACGGGGGTTGATTTCCGGTCAGCGGATAGGTAGCAGATTAGCGGATAACCCTTTCGTAGATAGGCATTATCCGCTCATCCGTCGCTTGCACCTCGTCGGCGCCGTATATACCATGCTGTTACTCTACGGTGCAAGCCGACAGGCTACGCCCCAGGCATCCGCTGCCCCTACTTACGCTCCTCCCTGAGCGAGAACCAAATGCCCGCCTTTCAGCCCATCTATCGGCACGCTCGCCTGAATGATACCTTCCGCGGCCAGCCAGGCGACGATACGCTCCAACCGCCACGGCTCCCAACCGAAGAGGCGCGTCACCTGCTCCGGCGTGGCCGCGAGAACGGTGGCAAGGTAGCGG
Organism: Anaerolineae bacterium; assembly: GCA_020853075.1. Taxonomy (GTDB): domain Bacteria; phylum Chloroflexota; class Anaerolineae; order JADYZS01; family JADYZS01; genus JADYZS01. The sequence goes on from JADYZS010000374.1 coordinate 13,762, forward strand.
CAGAGGATGGTGCGCATCGCCTGCGTGCTGTTGATGGCGCGGGCCGCCGCTACCTTTTCTGGGAAGCGACGGAGGAAAAGGTCATAGACGTAGCAGTACTTCCAGCGGTTCGCATCCGAGATGCCGACCTTGACGATCTTGAAGCCCATCTGCAACTCGGCCAGGGCACGGTCAAAGCGGGGCGCAGCCTGCTGACCGGCAAGGCCCGCCTCGCGCCGCAAGCGGCTGGTGGGGAGCGCGCCGCGCTCCAAAAGAGCCTCATAAATCCGCCGGGCTTCTTCGCTCAGACGCCCTTCCCGATATTCCTCCAGATAG
>JADYZS010000375.1 GCA_020853075.1 Anaerolineae bacterium
ATCTTGCCGGCGGGGCTCGGCTCGGCCTGGTATATCTCCTCCAAGTCAAAGTACCAGAAAGAGGCAGCCGAACTCCTGAACTACGTCTTCTCCGACGAGGTCGTGAAGATGTGGTACGAGACGGGAGTTGTCGTACCTGTAAAAATGGATGCCAACGTCCTCGCCGGCCTCAAGTTGACCGCCCTGGACAAGTTCGCCATTGACATCTTGCAGAAGGCTGCGCAAGGTCAAGGCGGTGTGCAGTTAGGCTACTACGTGGACACCGCCGCGCCAGAGGCGTTCAATACCATGATGCAAGACGGTTTCCAGGCCGTCCTGCTGGGCAGTAAGACCGTAGAACAACAATTGGAAGACTTGCAGAGACTCTGGGACGAAGGCCAGAAGAAGTAGGAATTGCTGATCGTGCTGGTATGGCAGGGGGAGGCTCTGCCCCCTGCCATACGGCCCCACAGGAAGAAGATGAGGAGGTATCATGGCCGTTGGAGCCCGGCAGTTCACCCGCAGTCCCAGAACGTTGCCCCGCAAGCATCTGCGCCGGTGGGTAGTTGGCTATCTGTTTCTGCTTCCCGCGATGGTCATGTACGGCATCTTCGGGCTCTACCCTTTTTTGCGCTCCATTCAACTGAGCCTGACAAACTGGGACGGCGTGCAACCAAAGTACAAATTCGTAGGTCTGGAGAACTATGCCCGTGCCCTGCAGGATAGCCAGGTCTGGCAGGGCCTGAGCCACAATGTCACCTGGGTTATCATCGGTACTGTAGTGCCGATCACCATCGGGCTGCTCCTGGCTGTACTCCTGTGGGACCGCCCGCGGGGGACGCCACTCTTCAGTACCATTTATTTTATGCCCCAAGTGCTCCCCCTGGTAGTCATCGCGTTCATCTGGGGGTGGATATATCATCCGACGTTTGGCATGTTGCCCCGTGTTTTACACGCGATAGGGCTCCACTCACTGGCGCGCGGCTGGCTCGGTGCGCCCAATCTGGCATTACTGGCGGTGCTGTTGGCCGCTATCTGGGCGCACATTGGCTTTGTTACCGTCGTGTTCATGGCGGGGCTACAAGGCGTTGATTTGGAACTATTAGATGCGGCGAAGATAGATGGCGCAAACGCCTGGCAGGCATTCTGGAACGTGACGATCCCGCAGTTGTCCAACACCATCACGATGATTGTCGCGCTGAGCCTTATCGGTGGCTTCAGCGTGTTTGATATCGTTTGGGTTATGACGCAGGGAGGACCGGCCAACTCCACAGAACTCATCGCCACGTACACCTTTGTCAAAGGGCTTTCGGAGAATTTGGTTGGTTATGGGGCGGCTCTTTCCATGATAATGACCATTATCGCGTTGGTCGGCGCCGTGGCCTTCATTCGGCTCAGGGAACGGGAATCTTAACCTATGGCTACTTACCCGAAGGTTGCGCGACAGACACAAACCCGGCTGTTCGGAGTCACCTGGTCCCGGTATCGCGCGCGTCGCTGGCTGACGCGAGGTATCAAGTATCTGGTGCTGATCGTTTTCCTGGTCTATTTTTTCCTGCCCATCTTCTGGATCACCTCGGCTGCGCTTAGACCCGGCCAGGATGTTCTGCAAGACCCCTTCGGCCTCCCGCGCACGCTCCAGTTGTCCAACTTACTGAAGGCATGGAACACAGGTCGCTTCAACCGCTACGTGTGGAACACCGTCATCTATTGTGCTACCACGGTGACCGGCGTCCTCATCATCTCCAGCCTGGCCGGCTTCGGGTTGGCTCAACTTCAGTTTCCCGGACGAGATTTCATCTTCACCGTCACCTTGTTGGGGCTCATGGTTCCTTTCCAATCCATCATGATCCCTCTCTATTATCTTGCCCGCGATCTTCACATCCTGGGAACCTATTGGGCCATGATCCTGCCGGGGATTGGGCTCGGTCTCCCCTTTGGCGTGTTTCTGATGCGTGCCTTCTTTCGCGGGCTACCGCACGAATTGGCCGATGCTGCCAAGATTGATGGCTGTAACGAGTGGGGAGTCTTTTGGCGCGTCATGCTGCCCCTGGCTTATCCTGGCCTGATCACCCTGGCGATCTTCCAGTTTCGGAACACCTGGAACGCCTTTGCCCTTCCCCTCGTACTCGTCCCGCGCGACGTGCTGCGGCCTGTCGCCACAGGGATGTTGCAGTTCCAGAGTCGTTTCACGTCTGACAGGGCGGGAATCGCTGCCGCAGCCCTGATCACCAGTATTCCCGTTCTTCTTCTATACCTGATCTTGCAGCGCCAGTTTGTGCGCGGCATCACGGCTGGCGCCCTCAAGGGTTAAGATAAGAAAGGAGATGCGAACATGGCGAAAACGCCAGTACGTCCGGACGTTGTGCGGCGTCCACCCGTGGATGCTGTGCGCATGAACGGATTCGTTGGGCAACGGTTTGACGCCAGCCGCGTGAACCGCTTGCGCCACCAAGAGGATTATCATCTTTTGTGGCCCTTCCAGGAGCATTGTCCCGTCGGCTGGAACCACCCCAAATTGCCCCATCCGGAGATCACGCGCGGCGACTGGCAGGGCGAATTCATCGGCACCTGGGTCTCCGCTGCTACGACCACCGCCTGGAACGCAGGAGACGACGAACTGCGCGCCAAAGTCGGGGCGCTGGTGAAGGCGTGGATGGACACCCAGGAAGAAGATGGCTACCTCGGCACCTACGACGAGGTTGACCGCTGGAAATCATGGGACGTATGGGTGCAGGCCCACGACCTGATCGGCCTGTTGAGTTACTATTACCAGTCCGGCAATCAGGAAGCCCGGAACGCTGCCATTCGCGTGGCCGACCATGTGCTCAAGGATTTCGGGCCGGGGCGGCAATACCTCCACACCGGGCCCCACGGTGGCATGGCGTCGTCTGCCATCCTGGAGCCGATGATGTGGCTCTACTGGGAGACGGGAGACCAACGCTATCTGGATTTCGGGCGCTGGCTCGTGGATGAAGACTGGGAAGCGCCGGGCGGGGTCGCCATCCGCACCTCTATCCTCTCTGGCAAAGGCGTCGCGGGCACCGCGAACGGCAAGGCCGCTGAGATGCTGATTGACTTCACTGGCATGGCGGAACTCTACCGCGCGACGGGCGACGAGGGCTACCTGAAGCCGGTGCTAGTGGCGTGGGACGACATCGTGCAGCACCATCTTTACATAACAGGATCGGCCAGCACAGGCGAGCATTTCTTCCCCGACTATCTGTTGCGCAATGACGGCCTTTTCCGTCTCGGCGAGACCTGCGTCACCATGACGTGGATGTACCTCAACCTGAGCCTGGGGCGGCTGACCGGCGAAGCCCGCTTCTTTGACATGGTGGAGCAGGCGCTCTACAACCATCTCATCAGCGCGCAATCGCCCGATGGTCGCGGCTGGGCCTACTACGTGGGATTGCGCGACAACAAGCGCTATCGTTGGCACACCGACCCCGATTGCTGCCCGACGCGCGGTGTGCGGGCCCTGGCACAGATGCCACAGCACATCTTCGGGATCTCCGACGATGGCGTGGCGGTGAACTTCTACGAACCTGCTCAGGCACTCCTGACGCTCGCTTCGGGAGCCAAATTGAAGATCAGCCAAGAAGGCCAGTACCCCTTTGACGGCAACATCCGTCTCCGTCTTGACCCGCAGGAGGCCACGCGTTTCGCGCTGCGTCTCCGCGTGCCGGGTTGGTGCCGCGCCTGGCAGTTGAAGGTCAACGGCGCATCGTCAGGCGTGCAGCCGGGTGCCGAAGGATACCTCGTCTTGGAGCGCGTCTGGAAATCGGGGGATGTAGTAGAACTTGACCTGGAGATGCCGGTGCACGTGGTTGCCGACGAACTTGGCAATCCCGGTCGCGTGGCCCTGGTGCGCGGGCCGCTGGTCTATGCGGCAGATAGTTCGTATCTGGCGGGTGGGCGTCTGCTGGATGACGTCACCTTGCTGTTGGATAAGGCGAATCCGTCAACAAAGGTGCGAGCCGTAAAGAGTGAGGGCTCCGTCCACCTGGTCGTGCCCTCGGTGGTCGTGAAACCTGCTATGGGGGCAGGAATGTGGCGCGAGAAAGAGCGCTACCATGGCTTGGCGGCCTGCGACGGCACAAAGACCGTTGAAGAGGTGACGCTCGTTCCGTTCTTTGAAGCCGGGAACCGCGACCCAAAGGCCTATCGCGAGGTTGTCATCACGAACACAGAGGCGGCGACCAACGTGACCTACCAGGTTTGGCTGCCCTACACCTGCGGTTGAATCAAGCCTGCCATCAGATAAAATCCGACGGCTGCGCGTTCGCGTCTTGTAGGGGCGAGGCAAGCCTCGCCCCTACGATGTGATCATCCCGGCCAGTTGCCGTCGGTTTCTATCCGGTGGTCAAGGTTGCCAATAACTGAGGAGATAGGACACTGATGCCCGGAACGGATAACCAACGACCCAACGTGCTCTGCTTCGTCAGTGACCAGCACCGTGCCGACCATATCGGCTGCGCGGGCAACCCGCTCATCCAGACGCCGAACATGGACCGCCTGGCCGAGAGCGGTGTCCGCTTTGAGCGGACTTACGTTCACCATCCGATCTGCTCGCCGTCGCGTGCCACGATGTGGACGGGCCTCAGCGTGCGGGCACATCGTATGCGCGCCAACGGTATGTCGCTTGACCCCTGCCTACCCACCATCGGGTCTGCCCTGGCGGAAGCAGGCTACCGCACCCACGGCGTGGGCAAGTTTCACCTGACCCCCTTCGTGACCCGCAACGGCGCAGACCTGAACACGCTGAAGCCGGAGGAGTGGCCGGAGACACGGCAGATGTGGTTCAATGGGCGTATCGGCCAATTACCCATACCCTATTACGGTTTGCAGAGTGCCCACCTGGTCTGCGGTCACGGCGATTGGTTCTGGGGTGAGTATCGGAACTGGCTCTTGCACGAAATGCCTGAAGTGGTCGCGGCTATAGAGCAGCACAAGAAAGAGAAAGGCGAAGGCTGGCAGACAACTTTCAGGTCATACGTGCCGGCCGAACTGCACCATAGCCATTGGATCGCGGATCACGTCATTGACTTTCTGCGTGAACAGAGCAATACCCAACAGCCTTTCTTCTGTTGGTGCTCGTTCCCCGACCCTCACCATCCTTACCACGCGCCTGACCCTTACTTCAGCATGTACGATCCGGCGGATATGCCAACGCCCACACGACGCGAGGGAGAACTCGCCGATCTGCCGCCTCATTTCAGCCGGGTGCAGAACGAGCAATACCGCGTGGTGGGGATGCCGACACCGTTGAACCGCTGGTACGACACCACGCCTACGATCATGGCTCGCACCTACGCGATGGTGAGCAACATGGATGCCAACATAGGCCGCGTGCTGGATGCGTTGGACTCGCTGGGGATGCGAGAGAATACCCTCGTCGTCTATCTCTCCGACCACGGCGACATGATGGGCGACCACTGGTTGCAACAGAAAGGGCCCTTCCACTTTGACGGCCTGATACGGGTTCCCTTCATTTGGCGTTGGCCGGGCCACGTCCCCGCAGGCCGCGTCTATCATGGCGTTGCCAGCCTCCTGGACTTTGCGCCGACCATCTTGGACTTGTGCGGTGTGCCGATCCCGGTGCATCCCGACGCGGAGAAGCCGCTGCACCCCAACGCGCCCCCGCCGTGGCCCGGCCATTCGCTGCGTTCGCTCCTGGAAGGTGGCGACGCGAACGAGCGAGAGAGCGCCTTCGTGGATCACGACGACGATGCCTCCGGCCTGCGACTCCGCACACTGGTCACCGAGCGATACAGGCTCACCTGGTACGTGGGGCAACCGTATGGCGAACTCTTTGACCTGCAAGAGGACCCCCAGGAATTGCGCAACCTGTGGAATGACCCCAACTATCGCGCAGTGCGCAGCGACCTGACGGCTGAACTTCTGGATCAGGTCTGCATGAGCGATTACAGCCTCCCGCGCATGTTAGGCGGTGCATAAGATATGGCTGGAGAGGAAACACGACGTCCCAACGTCTTGTGTATCGTGACCGACCAACAGCGGGCCGATCACCTCGGCTGCGCGGGCAATCCCCTCATCCAAACGCCCAACGTTGACCGTCTGGCCGCAAGCGGCGCGCGCTTTGAGCGGGCTTACGTCCACAACCCAATCTGCTCACCGTCGCGCTCCACCATGTGGACAGGGTTAAGCGTGCGCGGCCACAGGGTGCGCGGCTGTGGCATGCCCTTAGACCGGCGCATCCCCACCGTCCCCTCTGCCCTGGCGGAAGCGGGATATCGCACCCACGGCGTTGGCAAGTTTCATCTGACGCCTACCGTTGCCCTCAACGGAGCCGACCCGCGTTCCCTGAATCCGGCAGAGTGGCCCGAAGCGCGGGAGATGTGGGAAAGCGGTCTCGTTGGCGCGCTGGCAACGCCATACTATGGCCTGCAAAGCGCCCTCTTGGTCGGGGGACACGGCGAATGGTTCTGGGGCGACTACAAGCGATGGCTCCTCCACGAAGCGCCCGAAGTCATCAAGGCAATCAGTGACTACAAGAGGGATTATGGCGCAAACTGGCGGGAAACCCGTCGCTCCTTTATCCCCGCCGAACTGCACCACAGCCACTGGATCGCCGATAGGGTGATAGAGTCCCTACGTGAGCAAAGCCAGACCCAACAGCCTTTCTTCTGTTGGTGTTCCTTCCCCGACCCTCACCATCCCTACCTTGCGCCCGATCCTTATTTTAGCATGTACGGCCCTGATGACATGCCGACACCAGCGCGGCGCGAAGGGGAATTAGATGATCTGCCACCCCACTACCGGATAGTCCAAAACACGTCGCGGGCTGTGGAAGGG
>JADYZS010000376.1 GCA_020853075.1 Anaerolineae bacterium
GTCTAACCAGCGTCTCGAAAAGCTGACCTACCCGTTTTCTGGATTGGTTCGGATTATCAAATGAGTCACCGATACTCCCTATAGCCTGCTGGACGGTATAGACAACTTTGTTAATCTCTTTTGTCCCTACATATTGTCTGTTATCCTTTTGCTCAATCGCTGCACGTTGGTGTTGCTTCAGTTCATCAAGAAAGGTCCTAAACCTCGCGAAAGCGCCTATAAAACTACTGGGAGACTCAATAAACAAGTCAACATTCAGCGGGCGGGTGATCTTATGGCCGTGCTCTTGGCTGTACTGATAAAAGACGTAGTTGGAATGAGAAGGAGAAATGATGCGGGTTGGGTGTTCTCTTTCCACGAAAGTGAGAAACGTGCGACAAATTGTTAGATAATCATCCAGTTTCCCGAAGGCTGAACGGTCCTGTACACTCTCTTGCAGATCCACCAGGGTGATTTCGTTCATCTAATTGATTTTCTCCGCCTGGCATTCTCCCGATCGTATTGAACCCATTTCTCTATCGGCCAACTTTCAACCAATTCAATTCTATGGGCTGCCCACTGGCAGTATTCAAGTGAAATGTCACATCCTTTCCACTTTCGTTTGAGCTGTTCGGCTACCACGGCGGTTGTACCCGATCCGAGAAAAGGGTCAATTACGAGATCCCCGGGATTTGATGAGGCAAGAATAATACTTCTTAACAGCTCTTCAGGCTTCTGAGTAGGATGAGGGGTTTTCTCGTGCATACCGTTACAGGTAGTAGGGATTTCTAATACGTCTCTTGGCTTGGCTCCTTCGGGATGCGGCTGCCAAAGACGACCTTTGTGTGCTTCTTTTCCATACTGGCTGGTCTCCGCCTGGGGATGTTCAGGATACTTCAGGGTATGATTACCGTAGGGAATTCGCACAGGGTCAATATTGAACGTGAACCGCTGACTCTTTCTAAAGTGCAATATACTTTCATGGGAACGGCCCCAGTCGGCGCCCAAATTGGCTTTATTCTTATAATGCCATACTAACCACCGGCAGCCTTGGAAAAAGCGCGACGCAGGAAGTCTAAGGTCAGCCAATATTTCAGAGAACCCACAGACATAAAGCGTTCCGGTTGGCTTCAGAACTCGTGCGGCCTGTTCTATCCATTGGAGCGACCAGTTGACATATTCTTGTTGAGACTCAAAGGTGTCCCATTCTGCTTTCATAATGTTGTACGGGGGATCGGCGAAAACGAGATCAACGGACTCGCTCTCCAAAGAACGGAGCCAAGCAACTGCATCTCCAACCCAGATTGTCCCGTTGGGATGCGTGTAGAACGCAACCGGAAGGCGCGGGTCTGGTTTAACAGAATCTAATTGGGAATACACGCCCTGCAGCATCAATTGGCCGAAGAAGATCGGGAGGTCTTTATTCCGAGCATATTCCGCTGATGGCTCTCTCATATCTTTTTCTATCTTTTGCCCTTTTTCCCGCTTTCCGCTCATTTCGGCTTTCTCCAATGCTATACTACCGTTAGTTCACGAAGAGGCATCGCCAGTAAATGGAATTATACCATCAGAATAGCGACCATTCAATTCGCCGTAGCGTAGTCCAAAGCGGAACATAAACAAAGCAAAAGGCGGCTGGCTGACCAGCCGCCCCCATCCGTGCCGGTGCGGATGACGAAAGGCGATACTCAGGCGCGCCCGCTCAGATGCTCTACCGCCTGGCCGACGCTCGTGATTTTCTGTGCCTCCTCGTCACTGATTTCGCCTCCGAATTCCTCCTCAAAGGCCATAATCAGTTCTACCAGATCAAGGGAGTCGGCCTCCAGGTCTTCGCGGAAGCGAGCCTCCATCGTAACCTTCTCAGGCGCAACGCCTAACTTATCTACGATGATGGCTTTCACCCGCTCAAAGGTGTCCATCTCTAGTATCCTCCTCGCGTGGGTTGAATTCTTAGCCGGGATGCCCCGGCGCACATGGCTTCCAGAGAATTAGGAACCGGCTTACTTGACGGAGAAGCACGAGCGAGTTATGATAAGTCGTTGCCCTAATCCGTTGAACTGAAACACCGGCATTGGGCGAAAGTTACGGAGGGTATGGTACACCAGCAGCGCAAAGCCGACCACATCCGGATCAATCTGGAGGAGGACGTTTCTTTCCCGCGCCTCACCACGGGATTGGAGCGCTACCGCTTCATCCACCAGGCATTGCCGGAACTAAACCTGGAAGAGATAGACACGGGTGTCACCCTCTTCGGCAGACGGCTGCGCGTGCCGCTCCTCATTTCCTCTATGACCGGCGGTACGGAAGAGGCAGAGGCCATCAACTTGCGACTGGCCGAGGCTGCGCAGGCACGCGGCGTAGCGATGGGCCTCGGCTCGCAGCGCGCCGGTTTAGAGTTGCCGCACCTGGCCTATACCTTTCAGGTGCGCCGCGCCGCGCCCGACATCCTCCTCTTTGCCAACCTGGGCGCGGTGCAGCTGAATTACCGCTACACGGTTGACCATTGCCGGCGCGCCGTAGAGATGATCGGAGCCGATGGTCTCATCCTACATCTAAACCCCTTGCAAGAGGCCTTACAGGCCGATGGCAACTGGAACTGGTCGGGCTTGTTGAGTAAGATAGAGACGGTCTGCCGCGCCCTGCCGGTGCCGGTTTTGGCGAAAGAGGTCGGCTGGGGCATCTCGGAGACGGCGGCGCGGCAACTGGTCGGGGCAGGCATCGCCGCGTTGGACGTGGCGGGGGCCGGCGGCACGTCGTGGAGCGAGGTAGAAAGCCACCGCGCGCCCACCGAGGCGCGCCGCCGCCTGGCGCAAGCCTTCGCCGATTGGGGCATCCCCACGGCGGAGGCGTTGCTGGCCGCGCGGCGCGGCGCGCCCGCATTGCCGCTCCTGGCGAGTGGTGGCATCCGCACTGGCATTGAGGTCGCCAAGTCCCTGGCCCTGGGCGCAGAGGCGGCAGGTATCGCCTCTCCCTTCCTCAAGGCGGCAGCCGTCTCCACCGAAGCGGTGACCGCGCTGATGGATGAGCTGGCGGCGGAGATACGGGTCGTCCTATTCGCCGCGGGCGCGCGGGACGTTAATGCCTTGCGAGAGCCAGGCCGATTGGTAAGGGTGGACACAAGAAACGACGATCTGATATAGCGACCTTGTGGCTGGTATAGTCCCTCTAATCCCTACCCTGCCTTCCCTGGAAGGGGAAGGGTTAGGGTGGGGGTGAATAAACGTAAGAAAGACCTCACTGCATGAACCTACCGGATTTCACCGCGCGCTATCTGCCCGTCATTGAAGATGCGCTACATGCGGCCCTTGCTCACAACGAACCCGCCTTACAGGCCCATTACGGTATGATGCGCTATCACCTGGGCTTTGCCGATGCCGAGTTCCGCCCGGCGCAGGTGAACGCGGGCAAGCGCGTGCGGCCTTTGTTGTGTCTCCTCTGCTGCGCCGCCGCTGGGGGCGAGCCGGAGCGGGCCGTCCCCGCCGCAGCCGCGGTGGAGATCCTGCACAACTTCTCTCTGGTGCACGACGACATTGAGGACAACAGCCCCACCCGCCGCCACCGTCCGACGGTGTGGGCCTTGTGGGGATGTGCTCAGGCCATCAACGTGGGCGACGCCCTCTTTGCCCTGGCCCGGCGCACATTAGGCGGCTTGAGCCACCAGGGTATCTCACCAGAGCGGATTTTGATTGCGGGCCGTACCTTTGACGACACCTGCCTGGCCCTCACCGAAGGCCAATATCTGGACATGGCTTTTGAGAAGCGCGCGGACGTGACGGTGGACGAGTATATGCGCATGATTGAGGGGAAGACGGCGGCGCTGCTGGCGACGTCGGCGGGCCTGGGCGCGCTCGCGGCCCAGGCCGATCCCGCGCGCGTGGCAGCCTACCGCCATTTCGGGCGGGCGTTGGGGCTCGCTTTCCAGATTCAGGACGACGTGCTGGGGTTATGGGGCGACGAGGTGGTTACAGGCAAGCCCGCCGCGAGTGACGTCCTTCAGAAGAAGAAGACACTTCCCGTCGTCTATGCTCTGAGCCAGACCAACGGAGCGGCAGCCCGCCTGCGCGCCCTCTACGCCAGCGCGCCCTTCACAGCGGACGACGTACCGGTGGTGCTGGCCCTCCTGGCAGAGACGGGGGCACGGAAGTTCGCAGAGGCCCGATCACGGGAGAGCCACGCAGAGGCGACGTCGGCCCTGGTCGCCACAGGCGCGGTGCTCCCCGCGCTGCAACAGTTGGTCTCATCGCTTTTACAGCGGGCACAATGAGCCGCAAGCAAGGGCCATCCACGAATAAGGCGACAGAATACACGAATTAGGGCATTTGTCCTCCAACTTGGGGTATAATGGGATAAGGCTCCTGGAAGTGGAGAGCATCTTGCAAGGAGAGCAGCGCGGTGAAGGAAATCTCCGTCGTCATCCCGGCCTTCAACGAAGAAGGGATGATCACCCGCACGTTGGCCGAAACGTGCGCGGTCCTGTGCGGCCACGACTACGAGATCATCGTGGTGGATGATGGCAGCCGCGACGGGACGTTCGCCGAGGTGGGAGCCTTCGCGCGCGACCATCCAGAGGTACGGGTGCTCCGCCTGGAGTACAACGGCGGCAAGGGGGCAGCGCTGCGCCTGGGCACCGAGGCAGCCCAGGGGGACCTCATCGCCTTTCTGGACGCCGATTTGGACATCCATCCGCGCCAGATATGGCTTCTTCTGGACGCGATGCGCGCTGGCGGTGCAGACGTCGCGGTCGGCTCCAAGCATCTCACCGATTCTCGCGTCACCTCTCCCCTCCCGCGTCGCTTCCTGAGCCGTGCCTTCTCTTGGTTAGAAAAAGCGCTCTTCAACCTGGAATTGAGCGACACCCAAACCGGCCTCAAACTGTTCCGGGCTGAGGTGTTGCGCCGGGCTTTCCCGCGCGTGCGTGTGCAACGCTACGCCTTTGACCTGGAGTTGCTGGTCGCTGCCTCTCGCTTCGGCTATCGCATCGTAGAGGTTCCCGTCGCAGTCTCTTTCCAACGGTCCGGCGCAGGACGTATCGGCCTGCGCTCCATGCTCAACATGCTGTGGGACCTTATTTCCATCTACTACCGGGCGAGTTTCTGGCGCTGGCTGGAGCCCAGCCTGACGACGAAGATATGGATGGTCGTGCTGGCGATGGGCATCTTCACCACAGGTGTCAGCGTGGGACGCTTTCTTAGCCGCGTGTGGGTGCCGCCGTGGCTGCGCGAACTCCTTTGGTATGCCACGCTGCGCTTCCTGCCCAGCCAGTGGCGCGATCTGCTCCTCCTGGCGGGAGGGCTCACGCTGACCATCGTGGCTCTGGTGAACCTGAACAAACACCTGATGAGTGCTTTCGCCCGGCCCGACCGCGGCGATCTGGCCGGTATCCATCGGGCTACCAATGGTCCGCGCCTGCCCGCGCAGGAAACCGAAGCGGAAGAAATGGTGCCGGAGGCGCACGAGGGAGCCGCACCGTGAGGCTGTTGATGCTGAACTGGCGGGACATCAAGAACCCGCTCGCCGGCGGCGCAGAGGTGGCGACCCACGAGTTGATGCGTCGTTGGGCAGCGTGGGGCCACGACTGTACCCTTTTCTCCGCCTCGTTCCCCGGCGCGCCAGCGGAGGAACGGCTAGATGGAGTGCGCATCGTGCGGCAGGGAGGCCCCTACACGGTGCAACTGCGGGCCTGGCGGCGATACCTGTCCGACCTGGGCTCCTGCGGCGACGTCGTGATTGACCAGTGCCACGGCCTTCCCTTTTGGACGCCGTTTTACGCGCGCGTCCCCACGGTGGGTTACATCCACGAGGTCGCTGGTGAGATCTGGCATCAGATGGCCCCCTTTCCCCTGTCTCTCTTCGGCCCCGCGCTGGAGGTATGGAGCCTGCGCCGCTATCGTGACGTTCCCTTCATCACCGTCTCTCCTTCCACGCGAGATGACCTGGTGACTCAGGGGCTTCGTCGTGTTCAGGTCATTCCCAACGGCCTCTCCTGCCCTGTGCAGACGCAAGTGCCGGAGAAGGAAGGGGAACTGACCATCCTCTTTGCGGGCCGCTTAACTAAGATGAAGGGGGTAGAGGATGCCCTGGACGCCTTCGCGCAAGTGGTCGAGGCGGTGCCGGGAGCGCGCCTCTGGGTGGTGGGCTCCGGCCAGCCTGCCTACGAGCGGACTTTGCAGGAACGGGCGCGGCATCTCCGTTTGGAGACGAAGATAACCTTCTGGGGCCGCGTATCGGAAGCGCAGAAATTGGACCTGATGGGACGCGCGCACGTTCTGATCCATCCCTCGGTAAAGGAAGGATGGGGACTGGTGGTGTTAGAGGCGAACGCGCAGGGGACGCCCGCGATAGGCTACGCCGTGGCGGGCTTGCGCGACTCCATCCGCCACGGCGAGACAGGGCTGCTGGCGCCGCCCCAGCAGCCGGGCGCGCTGGCCGAGGCCATCGTGTCGTTGTGGCGAAATAGGTCGCGACGAGAGGCTTTCAGCCGCGCTGCCCTGGCCTGGGCCGCCACCTTCCGCTGGGACGATAGCGCGCGGGCCTGGTGCACGGTCTTGGAGCAAGCGGCCAGGCTAGGCTAGATGGGTCATCACCTGTATAATACAGCATAGCGGCGGCTTTCACATTTTAAGGAGACCCAACCATGGATCAGCGTATGGCCACCACGGCCTTTGAGTTGCCCGGCTACCGGATCGTGCGCAACCTGGGCGTCGTGCGAGGCGTCACCGTGCGCTCGCGGGGCCTCGGCGGCCAACTGGCGGCGAGCCTGCGCACCATCGTCGGCGGCAAAATCCACGAGTACGTTGAGCTGTGCGAGCAGACCCGCAGCGAAGGGTTTGACTTGATGATGGAACACGCCGACCAGTTGGGGGCCAATGCCATCATCGGCATCCGCTACGACGCGACCGAGTTGGCCGAGAACATGACCGAGGTGCTGGCTTACGGCACGGCGGTTGTCGTAGAGCCGGCATAAACACAGGGGTAATGCGATGACACAAAAAGTAGAAGTGACTCAGAATGAAAGGGTGCTGGGCGGAGCGGCTCACGCCAGCGTTATCCTCGGCCTCTTCACCAATTTCGTGGGCGGCATCGTGGTCGCGGGTCTCATCTGGCTCTCGCAAAGGGAGAAATCCCGCTGGGTGGCCTTCCAGTCCCTGCAAGCCGTGGTCTATCAACTGATCGGCCTGGGACTGGGCATCGTCGCCTTCGGCTGTTGGTTCCTGTTCTACATGGCCTCGCTCATCCCGCTCATCGCGCAAGCGGACCGTTACCAGGACGCGCCGCCGCCCATCTTTTGGGTCGGGCTAGGGAGTATATGTATCCCCTTCCTGATGATGGGACTATGGATGCTCTATGGTCTCTACGGGGCCATCCGCGCCTACTCCGGCGCGGACTTCCGTTACATCGTCATTGGAGACTGGCTGGCCCGTCGCCGCGGCGGCTCGTGAGACGGAGAGGGCAGACGGGCGAGGTATCCCAGTGTTAGCCATTGCGTTTTACTTATGCTATAATGGCGGCCCGGTGACAGGGTTCTTGCGACGGTACACCCCTCATATTAACTTGAGTGAGCAGGTAATATCGTAAAAAAGAACCTGACCAGGAACCTGATGTACGTCATATACAGATAGATGAAAGCGTGATATGCTGGTCACCAAGCAGTTGGGACTGACTCGGCCGGGGTGTTCGGGACGTCATTGCCGCCGCCTCGTTATCCCCCGATCACCCAGGCACCGCAACGTTCTCTCATCGCTTTCCAGCCTGGTCGGCCCCAACTGCATGTTTTATTTCCCCCAAAACATAGGCGTACAAGGAGGTCGCCCCCATGAAGCTCGTTGACCTCTCCATTCCCCTCAGCATCCAGACACCGGCCTGGCCCACCTACGAACCACTGCAAGTCAAATACTTCAAGCGTCTCGCTCCCAACGGGGCCAACGGCCAGATCCTCACCCACTCCAATCACCTCGGCACTCACCTGGACGGCGAAATTCACTTCTACACGCCCGGCAAAGATATCGCGGCCTTGAGCCTGGATTTCCTTTGCGGGCCGGGCGCGATTGTGGATCTCAGTGATGCCGCTGGCGACTACGACATCTACACCTCCAAAATGGTGGAGGAGCGGGTGGAGGTGCGGGAGGGAGACATCCTCATCATCCACACGGGCTACCACCGCTTCGGGTGGGACCAGCCGGGCGCGGACGAGGTGCGTTACATGGTCAAGCATCCCGGCCCCGACCGGGAGTTTGCCGAGTGGTGCAAGGCCAAGAGACTGAAGTGGCTGGCGATAGATTGCGGCAGCGCCGACCACCCGATGAACACCATCATCCGCCAGTGGATGCCGCGCCAGGCAAAAGAGGCCGAGGCGCACTTCCAGCGTAAATACGGCAAACCGCTGGCCGAGGTCTTCACCGACGACAAATACCAGTTGATGCACATTGAACTCTTCCCCCTGGGCATCATCCATGCCGAGTGTGTCGGCGGCGACATTGACCTTCTTCTCAACCGGCGAGCGACCATCGGCTGCTTCCCCTGGCGTTTCGTGGACGGCGAATCGTGCATCAGCCGCATCGTCGCCTTCGTGGAGGATGCCGAATACGAGACGTTGGTGGCAGCGAAGGCGAAGTTGCCCAGAACGAAGTTCGGCGATGCCATCGGCTGCCGGGGGCCGGTGGGGTGATCGGAAGAAGCGGAGCCTCCCCATGCCTCCAGAAGAACCTGTGAACTGGCCGGGGCTCACTTGGTTGAGATTGTTGATTTGCCGGAAGATAGCGATATGTATCAGAAGTGCCGGTATCGTCTTGACTTGTGATAGGAGAGAAAGAAAACGAGATGAATCTCAGCGATGTGCCCCTCATCCCGCGCCGGGTCCTTTTCGGCAATCCCGACCGCGCCTCGGTGCAAATCAGCCCCGACGGCGCACACCTGACTTGGCTGGCCCCGTTGGAGGGCGTGCTCAACGTCTGGGTAGCCCCGCGCGACGACCTCGCCGCCGCCCGCCCGGTGACCCGCGATACCGGTCGCGGCATCCGCTCCTACCTGTGGGCCTACACCAACGCCCACATCCTCTACATCCAGGATAAGAACGGCGACGAGAACTGGCGGTTATACGCCGTTGATCTGGCGACCAATGA
>JADYZS010000377.1 GCA_020853075.1 Anaerolineae bacterium
ACCCGGCGCCAGGGTCGCCATGACCATGAGGAGCGTAGCGACGAGGGCCAGTTGCAGGACCGGCAAAAGAACCTTGCGGTGGGTAGCGACGAAAGACCAACCCTCGCGCAACTCGGCCCAGGCACGTCGCCAACCGGAGGTAACGTCGTCGGAGCTGTGCAAGTCGGCACTGAGCGCATGGGGAGGGTCTTTCGGCAGGCGCGAAACAAACCAGGCAGCGATGGCATAAGCCAATACAATGATGAAGAAGGATGCGCGTACGCCGATGAGTTTGACGATCAAGGGGCCCAGAACGATGAGCCCGGCCACCTGGGATGCAGCCAACGTGAGGCTGAAGATGGAATTGGCAGTCAGAAGCCGCTCCTCGCCCACCAGCAAGGGGATCGTCGCCCCCTCAGCCGGACCGAAAAACTGCGCGATAGCCGAGGTCACGAACGTTAGCAGGTAGATGGCGAGAAGAAGGGGAAAACCCCTCAGCGTGGCGAGGGCCAGGAGATAACCGCAGACGAGGATAGCGCGTAGCGCGTTGGAGCCGACCAGTATCCACTTCTTGGGCCAGCGGTCCACCATGATCCCGGCGATGGGGCTGAAGAGGACACCGGGGAGCGTGAAAGAGAGGATAACGACCCCTAACTGCGTGCTGGACCCGGTGAGTTGCTCCACCAGGATGATCTGCACAAAGTTGATGCAGTTCTGCGCCGTCTGGTTGATAGCCTGGGAGGCCCAGAGGTTGCGGAATTGTCGGTTAGACAGCACCGAGCCGAAGCCACGATCATTTGACATAGACACCGGAGGCTCGCGTAGTGAGTCCTTAATAATCTGAGGCTGGCTCGGAGTTAGGGTAAGCGGGTGGTGGGCCGGCAGCAGGGTCGCCCCGGCGGATGAATGATTTGACGCTGCGTTCAAACTCGCGGCGGGGGATCAGGACACGTCGCCCGCATCCCTGGCAGCGCATACCGATATCCGCGCCCAGGCGGACGACCTCCCAATCGGCACTGCCGCAAGGATGAGGCTTGCGCATCCGCACTACGTCCCCCATGCGAATCTCAATCGTCACCACTGCACTGCCTCTTCATGGGGCGATTATAACACAAAGAGGGAGAATGGGGAAATGCTGTTTGACGTCCCCCCGTGCCGGTGCTATACTTCCGCCGCGAAAATGTTCTCATAGGAGCGAGTGATCATGTCTATCTTGCCGTCGGTCCGCGAGAAGGTTGAGGTGACCCCTTTCATAGATACCCACGAGCATCTGATAGAAGAAAAACAGCGGCTGGCTGGCCCCCCGCCCAACGAGTGGTTATTCCCTTGCGATGACTGGGCTTACCTGTTTATGCACTACACCCGCAACGACCTGAACGCGGCGGGCATGAGCCTGAAGGAGCAGGAGCGCTTCTACTCTATGGCGGTGGACCCAGAGGACAAGTGGCCGGTCTTTGCACCCTACTGGCCGCGCATCCAGCACACCGGCTACGGCCAGGCCGTCACCTATTCCATTCGTCGTCTCTACGGCGAGGAGAGCATAGGCCCCCACAACGTCGCTCGCCTCACCGAGAAGATGCGCAAACGAGTACGCAAGGGTTACTATCGTGAGATTCTACAAGATGTCTGCGGGATAGAATCGTGCCAGGTGAACTCGTTGGAACCTCCCACAGATAAGCGTTGGCGTGGGAGTCAGGTCTTCTGCGTCAGCGAATATCCAACGCTTCTGCATCAAGACCTCAGCACCGTGGCGATGAGCACCGAATTAAACGTGCCGCAGCTGGCCGCGGAAAGCGGGCTGCCGGCGCGCTCACTGGACGATTGGTATCGGGTCATTGACTGGTCTTTTGAACGGTATGGCCCGCGCGCCGTCGCCACAAAGAACCAGAGCGCCTACGCGCGCCGCCTGGATTACGAGAACGTGCCGAAAGAGGTGGCCGCACCTCTCTTCGCGCGCTATGCGGAAGGGAAGGATAGCCTCGGCGAAGGGGGGATGAAGGCGCTACAAGATCACCTGTGGCGATATGGTGTGCGCCGCGCGACGGAGATGAAGTTGCCGGTGAAGTTGCACACAGGGTATTATGCCGGAACCAATTATATGCCGCTGGCCCGTGTGGGGCAAAACCTGAATGATCTTTGCCCAATTCTGCTGGATTTTCCGGAGACCCGGTTCGTCCTCATGCACATCACCTATCCCTATCAGGATCAACTGATCGCCCTGGCGAAGCACTATACCAACGTGTACGTGGATATGTGCTGGGCCTGGATCATCAATCCGGCGGCATCGGTGCGCTTCCTGAAAGAGTACCTGATGGCCGCCCCATCCTCCAAGATTTTCACCTTTGGGGGAGATTACATTACCGTAGAGACGGTGTATGGGCACAGCCAGATCGCGCGCCGCGGCATCGCGCAAGCCCTCAGCGAATTGGTAGAAGAAGGATGGCTGGCGGAGAAAGAGGCTCTCGCGCTGGTGGAACCGCTGATGTGCGGCAACGCGCGCGAGGTTTTCCGGATAGAGGAGAAACAGCAGATTCTGGAGGCGGTACACTGAATGGGCCCCAACAACGAGCCGAGATATTAAGAGGCCGCCGCTTCGCTCAGTTCGTACCACCAGAAGATGGCGACTTCGCGGCGGGCGATGTCGTGGTTGGTGTAGTAATGATCGTCAATCCCGCCGAGTTGGAAACCCATCGCCTGGTAGAAGCGGCACGCGGGGAGGTTATCGGTTTGCGTCTCCAGGGTGAGCGCGCGCAGGTTGTGGTTGACTCCCCAGGCAATGGCGCGGCAGATGAACTCGCGGCCCAGGCCGCGCCGCCGATATTCCTTATCCACCAGGAGATTCCAGATGATGGCCGTATCGCGCCACCGTTCCCTTTCCATATCCAACAGGCCCACCAACCGCCGTCCCTCCTCGGCTACCAGGTATAGCCCATCGCCTCCAACAGACGGCTGCGCACCTCGGCTACGTCCTGATCGTCCACTATGTAGCCTTCCGTTTTGTGCAATGGCTCGGCCAAGGGACATTCTTGCAGCCGCCAGGTAATAT
>JADYZS010000378.1 GCA_020853075.1 Anaerolineae bacterium
CATCAACCGTAGGATGAGAACAACGGCCCCCGTGACCACCACGAGAGCCACCAGGAACGTGCCGAATATGCGATCCCTCACCTGGCTTCTCATCTTCCCATCATCCCCGCAAAGCCGCAGCCGCCGCGTCGTGCAGGCGAACACGATAGGCAAAAAGGCTTCGCCCCGTAGCCAGCAGCACCTGCCTGATGGGCCCTTGTAGTTCATCCACTGTGCCCCAGCGCACTCCCGCGATCTCGTGGTTGTCGTGAACCTGCAATTCGCCGTCCAGGGCACGGGCCGAGCAGACGTGAGACGTCCACATCTCCTCGTCGCCCGTCTGGTCATAAAAGCGAACCCGGGTGCGAACCAGGTATCGTTGCAGCGCGATCTCTAACCCCGTCTCTTCCCACGCCTCACGGCGGGCCCCTCTCTCAAAATCCTCGCCGGGCTCCAGGCCGCCGCTGGGGGGGCGCCAGGCGCCCGGTGGGAAGGAGGGCTTGCGGATAAGGGCTAACTCCTCACCCCGGAAGATGAAGAAGGTGAGGTCGTGGGCACGAACAGGTGCGCCGGCCTCGCCCTCTCTATGGCGGCGCGGCCAGCGCACCACTGCCATCTCGCCGGGCGCGATGGCCTGCTCCCAATAATAGGTAGCCGGTGTGCCGAAGCGCGCTTCCATTTGGGCGATTATCTCCGGCCCTACGTACATGCGTGCGCCTCTGGCAAGGAATGTGGGAAGTATAGACCCCGGTGGGCAGCGTGTCAAGTAAGCCATTCGGCCTATTTCGCGATTTTCATGCGAAAACCCCTTGACGCGGGAGCGAAAACCTGCTATATATGATGGACACATCATATCACTTGCGCCCGGTTTCACCGGGCTGGGCCAACGACGAGGCTGGTCCAAGGAGGGCAGGGAGATGCGTACACGCGAAGAAATCGCTCGGCAAGAGCGAGTACGCCTGGAAAAAGAGCAGGGCGATGTGCAGGGAGAGTTGGCGCGCGTTCGCGAGTGGTTGCGGACAGAAGTGGATGTGGACGCCGATGAGGGTGATCCCGATCTCTTTGAGCGCGAGAAGAACCTGGCTCTGGTGATGGCATTGGAGCGGAAACTGGAATCCGTAGCCACCGCCCTGCGTGCTGTGGATAAGGGAACCTACGGAATCTGCGAGCGGTGCGGGGAGGCGATAGACCCGGCACGCCTGGAGGTGCGCCCCGACGCGACCCTCTGTCTGAAATGCCAGTTGGAGGTTGAACGGATCGCGCACCGGGCGGCCTCACGTGCCGTCGCAGAGGCGGCTCCCCTTGCCTCACGCCGGCCCAAGATCATAGAGTAGTCCCTTGAGACCATAGAAGGCCGACAGCGCGGGATCTAAACATGCTTGTTTCCTCAGAGAACATGGGAACGGGGTTAGGCGACTCCAGCGGAGAAGCCTGACCCCGTATCTTTTCTTAGGAGGGCAGACCGTGTGGCCGCAGGTTCACATCTCCAACCATCCCCTTGTCCAGCACAAACTGGCAATGCTGCGCGACGTGAAGACCGAGCCCAAGAAGTTCCGCGAACTGATTCGCGAGATAACCATGCTGGTCGGCTGCGAAGCAACCACCGATTTGGGCCTGTCCGAAATAGAGGTACGGACGCCGATGGGCCTGACTCGCGGCCAACAACTGGCCGAGAAGATCGGCCTCGTTCCCATCTTGCGGGCGGGGCTGGGCATGGTGGACGGCATCTGGGAGATGATGCCCCAGGCAGAGGTATGGCACATCGGCATCTTTCGCGACGAGCGCACCTTGAAGCCAGTACAATACTACAACAAACTCCCCGTCGCCCCTCGCGTGCAGGTCTGCCTCATCCTTGACCCGATGCTGGCGACGGGCGGCTCTGCCGTCGCCACGGTAGGTATCCTCAAGAAGTGGGGCGCACAACGCATCAAGTTCGTGGGGATCATCGCCGCCCCGGAGGGCATCAATACCCTGGTGGGCGCTCACCCCGACATCCCTATTCACGTCGCCGCGGTGGACGATCACCTGAACGACATCGGTTACATCGTGCCGGGCCTGGGCGATGCAGGCGACCGCCAGTTTGGCACGGGATAAGGCGGGAGAGAGGTTTCGCGGCGTCAAATAACGATCAAGACCGCCTCACAGCCAGCGGGGCGCGCAGCCGCCACGTCGGCGTGCCGCCCGCGTGCGCGCCCTCCTGCCCAACCAGCACCTTGTCTGTATCGCAGGTATCGTGGAAACGGATCGCGCCCTCCAGTTCGTCAAAGTGCCACAAGGCGCGCGTCGTCGCATCACAGACAAACGGCTCACCCGGCACGGCGTAACTCGCGCTGGTGTAGCGCGCGCTCGCCGAAACGCGCAACTCTTCTACGATGCCCGCCAGATCATTGCCTACCCAGGCCCCATTGGTGCTGTTGTCCACCAATACCTGACCTATTTGATTGGCGCTGCCGAGGCGCTGTCCATCCATGTACAGCCGCATCTCGCCGGTCTCCCGGTCATATACCCCGGCCACGTGATGCCAGCCGGGAACCCAGAACCCTCTGCCCTGTTGGGTCGCGCAAGACTCAATGGTCCGTATCGTCTGCCCGGACTTGAGGCTAAACTTGAGGCAGCGCAGGCTATATGGGCCCGACGTGAACGCCGTCGTGTAGAGGGAGTAAGCATTTTCTTTGGAGAAGATGGTAGCAGCGCGGAAGGTGCTGAAAAGGACTCTGGCTTCCACCGTCAGGCTCTCCGTCGTTTCGTCGCCGACGTCCAACGCCGGGTCATCGCTGGCTATGGCGTAATCATCCACCCCATCCAGCACCAACTGCCCTTTCGTGCAGCGCGCGTCGCGACTGAGAACCGTGAGGGCGAGAGGCCAGCTCAGCCGGTTGGTTCCCATCCCCTCGGCGTACAGCGTGCCTGTATAGACGACAGGCGCGGCGCGGGCAGCATCTAAGGCGGTCATAGGGACGGTGACGGTCACGCTGACGTCAAAGCGCTCCAGGGCCGGTGTCTCCGCCAGGAAGTCCGGCGTGACGGACACCGGGAAGCCGCCAAAACCGCTCGTCCAGAGGTTCACGTCCTGTACCGTGGTTCCCTCTGTGGCGTTGTAAATCTTGCCTCGGAAGAGACCCACGCCACCGGGGTAGGCGCAGGTATCCACGTTCCAGCCTTCGGGGAACAGGGAATCTTCGGCGGCATTGCGTGCCACGATTCCAGGGAGTGGATCGGTAGGGCGAGAGGTCGTATAGGCAGCAGCCGGGAAACCGGACACCAGAAGGCCGATGAAGACCAACCCCACAGCGATTCGTCGGCAGATCATCGCTTCTCCCCCTCATAGAACTCTGGACTACCCTCTCACCCGTTATTATAGCACGAGATAGGCCCTGGGACGGACGGGGATTCTGAGAGCGGTACAAATTGCTTTACAAAGCATATCTGCTATGCTACA
>JADYZS010000379.1 GCA_020853075.1 Anaerolineae bacterium
GGCTATGATGTACATCTGGCCCACCTGGCCCAGCACCCGCAGCGGTGGGACCTTGGCGGGAGGGACGGATACGGGTTCACCTGACCGCCCCGGTTCCCGGCTCTCGGCAGGCGGCGTCTCCCCCCGCCCAGAGGGCATAGGGAAAAGCGGCTCGTCATCCTGGGGTGATGGGCGGTGTAAATCCAGGGCCATCTGCGAGGCGGCGGGGCCCTCACCCTCCCTCCAAGACCTCTCTCCATCCCCCGACCCCCGCCTCTCCCCCGCTGGGGGAGAGGCGGGGGGGGAGAAGAGGAGGCGGCTGAGGGCTGCCGCGGAACCGACAGACGGAATCGGGGTCTGGTCGGCCAGCACGCGGCGTACCGCCTTCTGCACTGCCTGGAAGGCGCCCGACGTGTCGCGGAAGCGCACCTCCGCCTTCGCCGGATGCACGTTCACGTCCACTTCGCCGGGATCCATCTCTATCAAGAGAACCGCGATGGGGTAACGCCCTACCGGCAGCAGTGTATGGTAGGCCTGGATCACGGCATAAGCCAGGTTGCGATCCTGAATCCAACGGCGATTGAGGAAGAGGGTGATGTGGGTGCGGCTGGCGCGGTTGAGCGACGGCGCGGAGACGTAGCCGCGAACGGATACTCCCAGGCCCTTACCCCCTGCTCCCTCTTCCAACTTTGGAAGAGGGGGGAAGGGGGGTGAGGGCTTCCCCACCTCCAGCATCTGCTTGGCGGTCTCTAATCCCATCACCTTAACTAAGACGTCATACATTTTTCCGCTGCCGGTCGTCTGGAAGGCCAGCCGCCCATCGCTCACCAGACTGAAGCGACGCTCTGGGAAGGCGAGGGCATAGTGGGAGACAACCTCGTGGATGCGGCCCGCTTCCGTGGCGGGCGAGCGCAGAAACTTGCGCCGTGCGGGAAGGTTGAAGAAGAGGTTCTCTACCGTCACGATAGTGCCTTGTGGCGCACCCCGGTCCTCGCGTCGCACGATGTTTCCCTCTTCCAGACGCAGGAAGGTGCCGGTAATCTCGCCCTGGGCGCGGGTGAGGAGTGTTACCTGAGAGACCGCCGCGATGCTTGCCAGCGCCTCACCGCGGAAGCCCAGGGTCACAATTCGCTCCAGCTCATCCGCCGTGCGCAACTTGCTCGTGGCATGGCGCGCGAAGGCTAACTCTGCCTCCGCTGCGGGGATACCGCTCCCGTCGTCGGCCACGCGCACCAAGCGTTGGCCGCCGTCGCGCACCTCCACCCGGATCTCGGTTGCCCCGGCATCCAACGCGTTTTCTACCAGTTCCTTCACCACCGAGGCCGGACGCTCAATCACCTCACCCGCGGCGATCTTACCGGCGACCTCCGGCGGCAGAATCTGTATGGACATGGCTAGAACGGCCATCCTGAACCCCCGAGGCCTCCGTAGAGACGACCTGCCGGACCGTCCCTACAATGACCCTTAGGGCTAGATTAAAACGGTGAGATACCTCACATCTCTGTTTCTAAATTCATTGTACCATAAATGTAGGATCGGGGACAAGGTATAGGGATGGAGAGGCCTGGGTACTCCTCCTATCCCTTGTCCCACCGCCGTACCCCCCATTCCCAAGCCTCGTGTGTAGAAATAGAAAACATCCTACTTGACAAACTAACGACCACACCATATCCTTACACTGGTGTCTATATTTCTAACAGGAGGCTCTACATGCCGCTGGTACGCATCGCCTTGCGCGAGGGAAAGCCCGCCGCCTATCGCCGCGCCATCGCCGACGCCGTCCACCGGGCGATGGTGGAAAGCATCAACGTGGCGCCCACGAGCCGCTTCCAGGTCATCACCGAGTACGCTCCGGAAGACCTGATCTACGACCCGACCCATCTGAACATCCAGCGCAGCGACGACGTGGTCTTCATCCAGATCACGCTTGCCGCAGGCCGTACCGCTGAACAGAAGCGCGCCCTCTACAAGCGGATGGTCGCGCTCCTGGCGGAGAATCCGGGGATGCGACCACAGGATGTCGTCGTCAATCTGGTGGATACCCCGCGAGAGAACTGGTCTCTGGGTAATGGAGATGCGTTGGGGTAAGGGTCATTCTTCCCGTTTGGACGGATGTATAGGGCTGTCTTTCTGGTTTGTGCCCTCTCTCATCCTCGCTGGTTCTCCCTCTTGCCTGCGCCTTGGGGGACAAGGCCGTAGAGACGAGCCGCCGGCTCGTCTCTACGGCCCCTCTGGAGCATCTCTACAGTATTTGACAAATCCCCCCTTCTGATTAAACTTGTATCAATCTTATTGATACAAGCGGCTCGCCATGCTCGCCTGGACGCTGCGCGGCGATTCCCCCGCCTACCAGCAGATCATTGAAGAGGTGCACCGGCAGGTGGCCGAAGGGTTTTTACGTCCCGGCCAGCCGCTGCTAACCGTGCGCGACCTCGCCCGCCAACTCGGCCTAAACCCGGGAACCGTGGCGCGCGCCTACACGGAACTGGAGCGCGAAGGCTGCATCGTGACACGGCGCGGCGGCGGCAGCCTCGTCGCCGATGCGCCCGGCCTGGGCCGCTGGCTGGCGGAACGCGACAGCCGCCTATCCGGTCTGGCTCAGGAGATGGTCAACCACGCTCTGAGCCTGGGTTACCGGCCTGAAGAGATCGCGAACGCCGTCTCCGCCGATTTGTCGCACTGGCAACAACAACAGGAGACCGTTGGTTCTGCTGAAGGAGAGGCCCCCTATCGGATTCGCTTCGTGGGGAGCCACGACCTGGCCGTGGAGATTCTTGCCAGCCAGTTCCGCCGTGCCTATCCGCGGGCTCCCTTCTCCGTCCGCTACACCGGCAGCGTCGGTGGCCTGATGGCCCTCCTGCAAGGGGAGGCGAACGTCGCTGGGAGCCACCTGCTGGATGAGGAATCTGGCGAGTACAACGTGCCCCTGGTGCGCCGCCTCCTGGTGGGGTATCCCGTCCGCCTGATTACGCTGGTGGAACGCTGGCAAGGCTTTATCGTCGCGCCGGGCAACCCGAAGAAGATCAGTCGTTTGGAAGACCTGGCCCGCTCCGACGTCACCTTCGTGAACCGGCAGCCCGGTTCCGGCACACGCGTGCTGCTGGACCAAAGGCTCAATGCCCTGGGCGTTAGCCCAAGCCGTGTGCGGGGCTACGCCCACACAGAGGAGACGCATCTGGGTGTGGCGACGGTGGTGGCGCAAGGGAAAGCGGACGTTGGGCTGGGCATCCGCGCTGCGGCGCACTCCCTGGGGTTAGACTTTGTGCCGCTCCTTCGCGAGCGGTACGACCTGGTCATCCGTCAGGAGGAAGCCGGGGCGTCCGCCATCCGTGCCATGCTCCACCTCTTGTCGCAGCAGGAGTTCCGCCGCCTTGTGGACGGCTTGGGCGGCTACGATACAACGAAAAGTGGGCAAGACGTTCCTATAGATCGCTGAGAAGTTATCTGAGAACGGGCCGCCATCGGATAAAATCCGACGGCTGGTATGGATAAGAAACCCGCTATGCGGGTTTTCTAAATTCTTCTGCCGTCGGTTTCTAACCGATGGCCGGAATTCTGAGAAGGAGAAAGGGATGTTGAAGAAAGTACTGGTCGTTCTCTTGCTGTTTGCCATTGTCTTTGGTGGCTGCACCGCTGCCACGCCGCAGCCGACGCAAGAGCCCTCGCCGACGCCAAAGCCGGTGACTCTGCGCCTGGCAACCACCACCAGCACCGACGATTCGGGCCTGCTGGATTTCATCCTGCCCGATTTTGAAAAGGCGAATAACTGCAAGGTGGACGTCGTCGCCGTCGGCAGCGGCCAGGCCATAGAGATTGGTCGCAAAGGCGATGCGGACGTCCTTCTCGTCCATAGCCGCAAGGCCGAAGACCAGTTCGTGGCCGATGGATACGCCAAAGAGCGCTTTGACGTGATGTACAACGACTTTATCATCCTCGGCCCGAAAGAGGATCCCGTGCGAGTGGCCGGCAAGACCCTCGCCAAAGATGCGTTCCAGGCCATCATGGCGGCGCAGGCAAAATTTGCCAGCCGCGGCGATAAGTCGGGCACGCATACGAAGGAGCTGAGCGTGTGGGCCTCGTTGAACGTCACTCCTACCCAGGACATGAAGTGGTATAACTCGCTGGGGCAAGGGATGGGCGATACGCTGTTGTTTGCTAACGAGCAGAGAGCCTACACTTTGGCTGACCGCGGCACCTACCTGTCCATGCGGGACAAGTTGCCCGACCTGGTCATCGTGGTCGGCGGGAATAATCTGGCGGAGAACAAGGACAAGGTGCTCCTCAACCCCTACGGCGTCCTGGCGGTCAACCCCGACAAGCACCCCGGTGTCAGCTACGACCTGGCGATGAAGTTCGCCAACTGGCTGACGTCACCGGAAACCCAGAAGAAGATCGCCGGTTTCGGCGTGGACGATTTCGGCCAGCCGTTGTTCTATCCAGACTCGGCAGCGTACAAAGCGGCGGGAGGGTGAGGGAGGGGGGCGCCATCGGATAAAATCCGACGGCTGTCTTATGCCAAGCCCGCAGAGCGGGCTTTGTAGCCGATAGCCGTCGGTTTCCAACCGATGGCTGCATTTGGCTACGGACGCCAGTCGTGCTATGCTAGGGGTATGCTGTATCCCAAGAAGACTCTATGCAAAGGAGTTTCGTGATGAACGTCCCCCGTCCCGAATATCCCCGTCCGCAGTTTGTCCGGCCCGACTGGCTCTGCCTGAATGGCGAATGGCAGTTTGAGATGGACCTGGGCGACAGCGGCCTGGAGCGTGGCCTGAACAGGCGCGACTTAAAGGATCGGATTACCGTCCCCTTCTGCCCGGAGTCGCCCCTCTCCGGCATCGGCCATACCGACTTCATGCAGGCAGTCTGGTACCGGCGCACCGTCACCATCCCGGAGGCATGGAAAGGGCGGCGGGTGCTCCTGCACTTCCAGGCGGTGGACTACGACACGACGGTCTGGGTCAACGGCGTGGAGGTAGTCCGCCACCGCGGGGGCTTCACCCCCTTCACCTGCGATCTGTACGGCATCGCGTCCCCAGGCGAGGCGGCCACCATCGTCGTGCGTGCCCGCGACGATTCTCGCCCACCCCAACCGCGCGGCAAGCAATCGCAGCGCTACGAGAACTGGGGCTGCATGTACACCCGCACCACCGGCATCTGGCAGACGGTCTGGCTGGAGCCGGTGCCCGACGTCGCTCTGCGCCGCCCGCGGCTGACGCCCGACGTGGCGAACGGCGTGATCCGTCTGGAACAGCCCATCACCCAGAACCGGCCCGGCTACAAGGTGCGGGCTACGCTGCGTGATGCCAACGGCGTCATCTCTACCGCCTCCTGTGCCGCCGATATGGACCTTTCGCCCCGCCTGGATTTGCCGGTCCCGGCCAACCGTCGCCGCTTATGGTCACCGCGCGACCCGCACCTGTACGACGTAGAGATTGAATTGATGGATGCCAACGGCGCGGTCGTGGATCGGGCGACCAGTTACGCGGGGCTGCGGAGCGTGACGCTGGACGGCCAGGCCATCAAGATCAACGGCGAGGTGATCTTCCAACGACTGGTGCTTGACCAGGGATTCTATCCTGACGGCATCCTGACCGCGCCGAGCGACGAGGCGTTGCGTCGCGACATTGAGTTGAGCCAGGCTGTCGGTTTCAACGGGGCACGGCTGCACCAGAAGGTCTTTGAGGAGCGGTTCCTCTACCATGCTGACCGGCTGGGCTACCTGGTCTGGGGCGAGTTCGCCGACTGGGGCAATCGCCGGTACGGGCCCGAAGACGATCACATCCAGGCCGGCGCAACCTTCGTCACGCAATGGCTGGAGGAATTGGAGCGGGATTACTCGCATCCCAGCATCGTCGGTTGGTGCGCGCTGAACGAGACTTACCAGTTCATTTCTGACCGCGTCACCGTGTTAGACGATGCCACGCGGGCGCTCTTCCTGGCGGCTAAGGCAATGGACACCACCCGGCCTGTGCTGGATACGTCGGGCTATTCCCATCGGGTGCCAGAGACGGATGTGTACGACTCCCACGATTACGAGCAGGACTTGGAGAAATTCCGGGCCAAACACGTGGGCCTGGCAGAGGGCAACCCCTTCTTGAACGGCACGAAGGAGCGGCCCGTGTCCATCCCTTACCGGGGGCAGCCCTACTTCGTCAGCGAGTTCGGCGGCACCTGGTGGAACCCCGACGTCCGGCCCGACGATTACTCGTGGGGCTATGGTCGCCGCCCGGAGAGCCTGGATGAGTTCTACAAACGCTTCCAGGGGTTGTGCGACGTGCTTTTGGACGACCCGCACATGTTCGGCTACTGCTATACGCAATTGACCGACGTCTATCAGGAGCAAAACGGCGTCTATACCTTTGACCGGCGGTTGAAGTTTGACGCCGAGCGGCTGCGGCGCATCCAGACGAAGCCCGCGGCCATAGAGCTGGCGCACCGCTAGACCTCTCTTCTCCCCCTTTCTCCTACTTGCAGGAGTACCTTTACCCCCTCACCCCCGGCCCCTCTCCCCGGAGGGGAGAGGGTAGGCCGCGAAGCGTCCCGCACGCGGGGGTGAGGGGCGATCACATTCTCGCAGTAGGCCACTGGCAGTAATACCTACTCTTGTCAAGAGGGGGCCGGGGGTGGAGAGAGGTTGTGCAAGGGATATCCAGTTGAATGACATCGCGCGCGGCCTGGAACAGGCCATCCGCCTGATCCTGGCTGCCGATCCTGAACTTCTGGGGATCATCTTCCTGTCGCTGCGGGTGACGGGGCTGGCGCTCCTCATCAGCACCCTTGCCGGTGTGCCGATAGGGGCGGGGCTCGGCCTCGCGCGCCTGCGCGGGCACGGGCTGATCACCGCCATCCTCTATACGGGGATGGGGCTGCCGCCTGTCGTCGTGGGCCTCTTCGTCTATCTGATGCTCTCGCGCAGCGGGCCGCTCGGCGTGTTGGGCTGGCTCTTCACGCCCAGCGCCATGGTCGCCGCGCAGACGATCATCTCTTTCCCGCTGGTGACCGGCCTGACGATGACCGCGGTCAGGAGCGTTGACCCGGCCCTGCGGGTGCAGGTGCGCTCGTTGGGGGCGACGCGGGTGCAAGAGGCGTGGGCGGTTCTGGCCGAGGCGCGCATCGGCGTGGTGGCGGCCATCGTCGCCGCCTTCGGCGGCATCATCTCCGAGGTTGGCGCGGTGATGCTGGTAGGGGGGAACATTGCCGGGAGGACGCGTGTGCTGACCACCGCCATCGTTCTGGAGACGCGCCAGGGCGAGTTCGCCTTCGCCATCGCCTTAGGCGTGATCCTCCTGGCTCTGGCCTTCACGGCCAACCTGGCGTTACTCCGTTTGCAGGGGAAGTTGTAGTTGTGGCCGATGGTCTATCAATCTGAACGCCTGCGGCATGCCTACGCCGGGCGCACGGTGCTGGATATCGCGCGCCTGGATGTGAACGCAGGCGAGGTGCTGGCTTTGGTGGGGCCGAGCGGCGCGGGGAAGTCCACGCTGCTGCGCCTCCTCAATTTCCTGGAAACGCCCACGTCGGGCACAATCCTGTATCAGGGGAGGCTCATCACCGGCCACGTGCCGCTGGAGATACGGCGGCAGGTGACGACGGTCTTTCAGCGCCCGGCCCTGCGGCGGGCCACCGTGCGCGAGAATGTGGCTTACGGCCTCCGTCTGCGCGGCATCCCTCTTGATGGCGCGGTGGACGAGATGCTGGGACGCCTCGGGCTCCTCCCCTTTGCCCGCCAACCGGCGCATACCCTATCAGGTGGCGAGATGCAGCGGGTGGCAGTGGCCCGCGCCCTCCTGGTGCGGCCACGCGTGCTTCTGCTGGACGAGCCGACGGCCAACCTGGACCCCTACAACGTCGGCATGATAGAGGAGATCATCCGGGCCGACAACGCCGAGCGCGGCACCACGGTCATCCTGGTGACCCACAACGTCTTTCAGGCGCGGCGGCTGGCGCAGCGCACAGGGCTCCTCCTCTCCGGCAAGTTGGTGGAACTGGCCGACACGGCGACCTTCTTCAACTCGCCCGCCGACCCCCGCACCGCCGCCTTCGTGCGCGGTGAGATGGTCTATTAAGGCTCGCGCTTTGTCCCCTCATCCCCCGTATGCTATAATCTCGCCATGCCCTCCCCGCGGCGTCTTCTTTCTTTAGACCCCTATTTCGCCTTGCTGATCCTGCTCACCGTTTTCGCCTGGGCTCCGCTTACTTATCCCGGCTCCCTGCAAACTCACGCCGGTTTTCTGCCGGTTTTCAATCTGTATGATTTAGAAAGCCATCTGGGTAACCCTGCCTGGTGGCCGTTGGTGGGCCGGGGCTACGACCTCTGGCGCGGCGAGGGGCCGCTCCCCTACTACCTGGCCGTGGCCTGCCGCTGGCTCGGCTTCGGCGGGATCGGCGCGGTCAAACTCGTGATAGCCTTGAGCATCGTCGGCGGCGCGTGGGGGGTCTATGGCTGGGCGCGGCCTACGCTGGGGCGCAGTGGCGCGCTCCTGGCAGCGACGGTCTATGCCTACTGGCCCTACGCGCTGGCGACGATCCTCGTGCGCGGTACCTGGGCGGAGACCGTATGGCTGGGCCTCCTGCCGCTGGCTCTCTGGGCGTTGGCGGCGGCGCGGGCTACCGGGAAAGGCGGCAACCTGATAATCCTGTCCCTCGCCGTCGCCGCGCTGGCCTGGACGCAGCCGGGGCTGGCAGCCTGGGCCCTGGTGGCGATGACGGCCTATTTAGCGATGGGAGAGGCAGGGATGCGCGGGCGCGCGCTGGCCGCGCTCGCCGGTGGGGTATTGCTGGGCGCGGTCGGCCTCGCCCCGCAAATCTCGGCCAGGGATTGGGGCGGCCCCGCGCCAGTGGAGTTTGCCCAACACTTCGTCTATCCTTTCCAGTTCTTCCTGGCGGGCTGGGGGAACGGCCTTAGCGTGGCAGGGTGGCAAGATACGCTCCCTCTCTCTCCAGGCATGGCCGCGGTGGGGCTGGCGTTGTTGGCGTTGATATTGGGTGGGCTACGCCCCGCGCGCGGCACGCTGGCCTCTGCCGCCGCCATCGCTGCCGTCTGCCTCTCCCTGGCTTCTACCCTCTCCTCGCCTTTGTGGAAACTCTGGCCTGTACCGGCGCGTACGCTCACCTTTCCCTGGCAACTCCTGAGCCTGGCCGGGCCGTTCCTGGCGTTCCTCGCGGGAGCGGCCTTCCCCGCGCTGGTCGCGCAGGATGTGGGGAGAGGGAGAGCGCGCTCTTCAACCCTCTCCCCGGAGGGGAGAGGGGAGGGTGAGGGGCGACTTCTCTCTTCCGGTAGGCCGAGTAAAGAAGAGTTTGTTGCTGACTGGGAGGAGAGCGAGGGAGGGGGTGATACGTCTTTTCGTACAGCCCTCCACGCGGGGCTGGTCGCGCTGGTCGTCCTTGCCAGTTATACCTATCTGCAACCCCGTTATACAACTCTGGAACCGGGCCGCGCGCCTATCGCCATCCTGGGCGATAACCAGGTGATGCTGCTGGACGTGAGGCTGGAAGGGCCGCTGCGCGCGGGCGAGAAGGTCGCGCTGGCCGTCCATTGGCAGGCGCTCAAGCCTATAGACCGCGATTACACCATTTTCGTCCACGCGTTGGACGAGGCGGGGGAGCGGTGGGGCCAGGAGGATACGCAGCCCCAGGGCGGCAAGTATCCTATGACCCGCTGGTTGGTGGGCGAGATCGTGGAGGATCGCTACGAAGTGTCCATCCGCGCCGACGGCCCGGCCGCGGGCTACCACCTGATCCTGGGGCTTTACGACTGGCAGACCGGCGCGCGCCTGCGGGTGGGCGACACGGACCACGTCGTGGTGCGGGAGTAACCATATAAAGATGATGGGTAGCATAATTAACCGTTAAGAGACTATCACCAAAGTCAGCGGATAGGTAGCGGATTAGCGGATGCTCCCCGTCACGCGATGGTCATCCGCTAATCCGCTACGCCGAAGGCATCCGCTGACGCTCCCTGCTGTTCTCTCCGAGTTTTGAGATAATCACCAAGGTACAAAGTATTTCTTAGCATCTTTGTGCCTTTGTGGTGAGACTGGATTGGTTGGCGATGACGAAAGTGCGAAACTTTGACTGGAACTGGCTCCTGGTGGCAGGGCTTTCCCTTCTCGCCATCGGGCCGTTCCTCGCGCCCGGCTACTTCTGGGGCGCGCACGACGCCCGCCACAACGTCTATTTCCTCTTCCTGTTTGACCGTGTCTTTCAGGACGGCGTCTGGTGGCCGCGCTGGCTCCCCGACTTCACCTTCGGCTACGGCTACCCCTTTTTCAACATCTACGGCCCTCTGGCCTCCTTCGTCGGCGAGGCTTTCCACCTCCTCGGCGGGCTGGATTTCGTCGCCGCGGTGGAGGCAGTTTTCATCGTTAGCATCGTGGCCTCCGGCCTGGGGATGTACGGCTTCGCTCGCGCCTGGGGCGGGCGCGGGGCCGGGTTGGTGGCCGCCGTTGCCTACGTCTATCTGCCTTACCATCTCTTTGACCTCTACGTGCGCATGGCGCTGGCCGAGTCGGTGGCTTTGGCCTTTATTCCCTTCGTCTTCTGGGGCTGCCGCGCTCTCGTGACGCGCCCGCGCTGGGCCGCCGTCTTCGGCACCGCGCTGGCCTACGCCGGGCTGATGCTCACCAGCCACCTGGTGACCTTCATCATCACGCCCCCTCTCATCCTCTATGTTGCCATCCTGGGCCTGGTCAGGCTCAACCGGGAGCAGCCGCTGCGCCAGGTGTCGGCCCAATCGGTCTTGCCGCTCCTGGCTAATCTTACGCGGCAGGGGTTCCTGCCCGGTCTGGCGTTGGCTCTAGGGCTCGGTCTCAGCGCCATCTTCTGGCTCCCTGCGCTGACCGAATTCCGCTACGTGCGGCAAGACCAGTGGTACGGTGGCCGCTACGACTATCGCGACGACTTCATCTATTTCCACCAACTCTTTTCGCCTGCCTGGGGGTTCGGCATCAGCGGGCCGGGGCCGGATGATCCAGTCGGCTTCGGTCTGGGCGTCGTGCCGGTGATTCTGGCGCTCGTGGGCCTCGGCCTCGCCCGGCGGGGGCGCGAGGCTGAGGGCGCACGCTGGGACTTGCGCTTCTCCTGGGGCCTGCTTCTGTTAGGGGCCTTCTTAACGCTGGGAGCCTCCGCGCCTTTGTGGGAGTGGCTATCGCCCATCCGCTTCGCGCAATTCCCCTGGCGCTATCTGACCTACACCACCGTTGCGCTGGCCTCCCTCAGCGCGGCTGCCATGGCCGGACGCCACCAGGCGACCCTCCCCGCGCTCTTCCTGAGCGCGCTTCTCATCCTGGGGAGTTATCCCTATCTGCGGGGCGAGGTCAGAGAACCGGCGGAGGGGCCGGTCTCGCTGGCCGGTATGATGCGCTTTATGCAATCTGCCGACGAGATGACCGGCGCGACGGCGTGGGTGACGGAGCGCCCCCATTGGTCGCCCATGGCCGACGTCATCATCGCGGGCGGGGAGATC
The DNA here is from genome assembly GCA_020853075.1 of Anaerolineae bacterium. Lineage (GTDB taxonomy): Bacteria > Chloroflexota > Anaerolineae > JADYZS01 > JADYZS01 > JADYZS01. The sequence continues at coordinate 11,444 of JADYZS010000379.1, forward strand.
ACGTCGCGGGTGGATTACAGCCGTGAGTCCGACAAGAGCCTCATCGTCGGCTCGGTGGGCCTGAGCGCGGTGCATGAGGAACTCTATTTCCGCGCCGAAGGGCCGGGCAAGCGCATCGTCTTCAACCATTTCTACTACCCAGGCTGGCGTGCCTATCTGCTGGACAAGGAGCAGGGCCGTCCGGTGCGTGAATTGACAGTGGAGGTGCAGGAACCGTTGGGCCGTATGACGGTGGAGGTCCCGGCAGGCGAGGGGTGGATGATCCTGCGCTTTGAAGATACGCCAGTGCGCGTGGCCGGCAAGGCGGCCAGCGGTTTGACGCTGGTCCTGCTGGTATTGGGGTGGGTGATCCGGTGGGTAGGGAGGAGAAGGTAGTCAACGCTTCTACTCTGTCAGCATCCCGTCTGGCTTGCGTCATGCGGCCAGGGACAGATTGTGGTAAAATACGAGGGCAAGATGTGAAAACGCCGGACGGCCTAGACCGTCTGCATAAACCCTTAAGTTTGGAGGAGGATCTACTATGGCATCCCTGCTGGAAAAAGTCTCAACCCTCATTTCGGCCAACCTGCACGCGTTGGTGGATGCAGCGCTCAAGGCCAACTCGCTGGCCGTCATTGACCAGTACATTCGCGACGTGGAAAACAACCTGGATAACCTCACCGACGCAGCCGCGACGGTGGGCGGCCAGGTGAAGACGCTCAAGCGCAAGTACGACGAGTACGCCAAGGCCGCGGCTGAACTGGATCGTAACATTGACATCTTCCTGGGCGAGAGCAAGGAAGA
>JADYZS010000380.1 GCA_020853075.1 Anaerolineae bacterium
CAGGTCGTTCCCGGCGTCGCCCACGGCGATCACCTGTTCCTGAGGGATGCCGTACCGTGCGGCCAGGTAGGCAAGGGCCGACCCTTTGGAGACGCCCAACGCCGTCCCCTCTACGAAGAGGTCGTGGGAGCGGAAGACCTCCAAACGCCCGGCGAAGAGGGCCTTGAGTTTCGGCAGGATACGGTCGCACGTTTCCGATTCGGCAATCAAGAGGAATTTAGTGACGTCGCCCGGGAGACCCGTGCGCAGGTCGGGCACGAGGCGCATGGGGAGACCAAACCAGCGGTCGTAGAAGTCAGGTGGGTGGCGAAATTCGCTCAGGTACATAAAGCCCGCCACGTACACCGTCACGTCCAACCGGCGCGGCTCCGTCCAGTCCAGGAGTTCGTAGATGAAGGCACGGGGATACGTCTCAGATAGCAGAACCTCTTCGCTGATCGGGTCCTGCACCACCGCGCCCTGGTAGCAGATGACCGGCGCGGTGAGGCCAACGTCGCGGGCGATGGCCCGCGCGCCGGGGAACCCGCGCCCGGTAGCCAGCGCGACGATGACGCCGCGCTCCTGAGCAGCGCGGATGGCCGCGCGCACCGCCGGGTGTACCCGTTGATCTGCGGTCAAGATCGTGCCGTCGGCGTCCAGGGCCAACAGGCGATAGGGAAGATGGTTGTGGTTCATGTAGATACTTGCACGATGCGCGCGTGGCCGGCCAGGTCGGCAAACAGCATCACTGAAGGATACTTCCATGACCGGCCTACTGGAAGAGTTGGTTCACCCCTCACCCTACCCTCTCCCCTTCGGGGAGAGGGTTGAGGAGCACGCACTCCCTCTCCCCGTAGGGGAGAGGGCTGGGGTGAGGGGGGACGGTACAACTGCGGTTGGCTTCCTATCGGCATACCTGCTCTTGTGGCCCCTCCCCCGAAAGCAGCAAACGCCGACTCCTTTACCGCCTCTCCCTGCCCCGCGCCGATTTCCAATAAAAGCGCGCCGCCGGGAAGAAGATAGGCAGGGGCCTGTGCCAGAAGTCGCCGCACCAGGTCAAGCCCATCGGGGCCGCCATCCAGCGCGGGGCGCGGCTCGTAATACCCTACCTCCGACGACAGCATGTCCCACTCCTGCCGAGCCACGTACGGTAGGTTCGCGACGATGAGGTGCATGGGCTGCGGCAAAGGTGAAAGGAGGTCGCCCAAAAGGAAGCGGACGCGTGACTCAACGCCATGCGTCGCCGCGTTCTTCTGTGCAACGGCCAGGGCACCGGCTGAGACGTCAGTAGCGTAGATGTTCGCGTTAGGAAGATGTGTCGCCAGCGCTACGGCGATGCAGCCGCTGCCGGTGCCGACGTCGGCGATGCGCAAAGGCTGAGAAGGCTGCCTACGGGAGACGAGCAACAGCGCGCGCTCCACCAGGAGTTCCGTTTCGGGGCGGGGGATAAGGACACGAGGATCTACAGCGAAGTGGAGACCGAAAAACTCGCGTGTACCCAGAATGTAGGGCAACGGTTCGCGGCCGGCGCGGCGGGCCAGGAGCGCGGTCAGAGAGGCGATCTCTGCGGGCGCAAGGAGCCGGTCAGGATGGGCAACGAGCGCGACCCGCGTCAGGCCAAGATGATGGGATAGCAGCAACTCCGCATCCAGGCGAGGCTCATCCACTCCGGCAACCGCCAATCGTTCTGTCGCCTCGCCCAGCCAATCCCCAATACACACACCTGCCAACTTACGCTTCCTCTCCGACCGCTTCTAGCCGTTCTGCCTCTTCCGTCGTCGCCAGTTCGTCAATGAACTCGTCAATGCCACCATCCAGAATGGCCTGCAAGCGGTAACTACTCAGGCCGATGCGGTGGTCGGTGACCCGGTTCTGGGGGAAGTTGTAGGTGCGAATCTTCTCGCTGCGCTCCCCTGTGCCCACCTGCGAGCGACGCGCATCTCCCACCTCTTTCATGCGCTTTTCTTCTGCCAGGGCATAGAGGCGAGCGCGCAGAACGGCCATCGCCCGCTCCCGGTTCTGCGTCTGGCTGCGCTCACTTTGACATTCCACCACCAGACCGGAGGGGAGGTGGATGAGGCGCACGGCGGTGGAGTTCTTCTGCATGTGCTGGCCGCCGGGCCCAGAGGAGCGAAAAACCTCAAACTGCACGTCTTCCGGCGCGATGTGCACGTCCACGTCGTCCATCTCCGGCAACACGGCCACCGTCGCCGTGGAGGTATGGATGCGTCCGCTCGCCTCCGTCGTCGGCACGCGTTGGACGCGGTGGACGCCGCTCTCGTATTTCAGGCGAGAATACGCGCCCTTGCCTTTGACCTGGAAGATAATCTCTTTGAAACCGCCGATGCCGGTCTCATTGCTGCTCAGGAGTTCGGTCTTCCAACGGTGAGCCTCGGCGTAGCGGGTGTACATGCGGAAGAGGTCGGCGGCAAAGAGCCCGGCTTCCTCGCCGCCCGCGCCGGCTCGGATCTCTACGATGACATTCTTCTCGTCGTTGGGGTCTTTCGGTAGGAGCAGGCGGCGCATCGCTACGGTCAATGCGGCCATCTCCTCCTCGCGGGCCGCGATCTCGTCTCGCACCAGCGCGGCCAGTTCCTCATCATCGCTTCCTTCTTCCAACAGAGAGCGCGCGCTCGCCAGTTGCGCTTCCGCCTGTTGGTAGCGGCGGTAGGCCGTCGCTAACTCTTCTAATTCGGAACGCTCACGGGCATATTCTGTCAGGCGCGCGAGGTCGCTGCTGACAGCCGGATCGGCCATCAGTTCGCCTAACTCATCGTACCGCGCGACCACGCGCGCAACCTTGTCTAGCATCTTACACCTATACGCTCATTTCTTGTCTGTGAAGACCGGCAGATGGCCGAGCGCGATGATTCCTGCCCAACGAGCCGGATCGCCTTCGGTGAAAATGGCAGCCTCCGCCACGACCTGTCCTCCTGCCTTCACGACTAACGCCCGCATGGCTTGCAGGGTGCTGCCGGTGCTGATGACGTCGTCCACCAGAATAACTCGCTTGTCCTTCACCAGGTCGCGGTCTTTGCCGTCCAGCCAGAGCGTCTGTGGCTTTCCCGTCGTGATGGATACGACCTCTTCGCTCAACGAGTTTATCATGTAGGGCTTGTGGATCTTGCGTGCCACGACGTAGGGAATCCCCGTCGCCACCGAGAGGGCGTGGGCCAGGGGGATGCTCTTGACCTCCGGCGTCAACAGCGTGTCGGCGTTCTTCGGCAGCCGCTTGGCCAGTTCCTGAGCACATCGTTGCACCAATTCTGTATCGCCCAGAATGTTTAGGATGGCGATGCGCACGCCCGGCGCGACCACAAAGAGGGGCAACCTCCGGGTGAGGCCGCAGAGGTTGACGGTGTAGTATTCCTGGGTGTCCGGCGTCATCGGGCTTCCTCCTCACAAGATAGCGCGCCAAGAAGCAGTGCCCCACAACCTACGCAGGGAGCGGGGCCAAAAAACGGCCCCGCTGCGCCCATTGTAGCACAGATCAGGTAAAAGACAAAGGTTCTGTGGTTTCCCTCGTTGAACTCAGGCGGAAATGCTGATGACGCCGTGCTCCATCAGCCAGGTCACCGACTCGTAGATGGCCTGCAACGACGTATAGCGAGGTTGAAAATCTAACAGGCGTTGCGCTTTGGCGATGCTGCAATTGGGGCTGTGAGAGATGAGGTCTCTTGTTAACGCGGCGTCCTTCTCTAAGGCCGTCGCGCGCCACTCCTCCCAGGGTAGGAAGCGGAGGTGGGCCGTCTGGCCGTACCAGGCGGCGACGCTCTCGGCGTAGCCGCGCAGGGTCAGCGCTGCGGGCGAGACGACGTGGAACGACTGGCCCATGGCGCTGCTCCAATGGGCCATCGCCTGCACGAAAGCCCGGGCGATGTCGTCGGCGTGGACGTGGTGCAGCGTCTCCATGCCCAGGTTGGGTAAGGCCAATTCTTCACCGCGCGCCAGTTGCACAAAGACCTGGGTGTTGAAATTGCCTGCGGGGTTGATGGGTGCCCATCCCGGCCCGGTGATGTGGCCGGGATGCAAGACCGTGGCAGGAAAGCCGCCGCGCCGGGCTTCACCCAACAGATACGCTTCAATAGCCGCCTTCTGGATGCCGTAATTGCCGGAGGGGTGGCGCGGCTCCTCCTCGGTGGTGGGAACCTGGACGCTGTGGCCGTGCACCGAGATGGTGCCGCAGTGAAGGAAGTGTTGCACCCGTCCGCGCAGCGCGTCCACCAACTGGCGCGTGCTGTCCAATCTGAAGCAGATCATGTCAATGACCACATCCGGCTCCAGGTCGCGCACGCGCTGGCCGAAGATGCCGCTCTTGTCCTCTGCTGCGCGGTCAGCCACGATCTGCCGCACGGCCTTCCAGGCCGCGTGGGGTTGGTACGGCTCCCGCTGGCCGCGGCTGACGTTGATGACCTCGTGGCCTGCTTCTACAAGGCGCGGCACGAGGTAGGTGCCGACGTGCCCGCTCCCGCCGATGATGACGACGCGCATGATGACTCCTTTGCCCCTGTTAGTAAGCCCCGCCGCGCGGCCCGATGTAACGAACTATAGTGCGTTGCACAAAACTGTCAACGCCGCTCACATCGCTCCGATCATCGCCTCTATCTGGGTCTGGATTCTCTCCGTCGTTTGCATGATTCCCGCTGCGCGGCGATCGTACTGCGCCATCGTTTCGCTAAACCGGCGCACGGTCTTTTCTTCAGAATCGGCAAGGCGGCCTTGCGCCTGCCACCCGCGCAGAGAGAGAGCAAGGCCGGAGATGATGAAGGTCGCGCCGGCAAGTACGCCCATGCCGCCCACCAGAATAAAGATGGGCCCCAACACGAAAGTCGTGACCAGGAGGAGCGGCCAGAACGATAGCAGCGCGCCCTCGTGTTCAAGCCTCCACATCTCCCGCTGGTGGCGGGCTTCAGCGGCGGTCCGGCCGGCCTGAAGGATGGCCGAACTCTCCTCTAGCCAGCGCGCTGCTTCCGTGCTTGCCAGGAGTTGGGCGGATACCGTGATCCCGGCCGGCGCGGCCAACCGTGCCCCATAGAGACCCCGCGTAACCCCGAATTGCCCACCGCAATAGGAGCAGCGGGCAAACGCATCTTGGGCTCCGATATTCACAAGTGCCCCGCAGGTAGGGCACCGCACCGCTTCCAGGAGCATGGTGAACCTCCTTAGCGCAACCTTCCCTCGTGCCGCGCGGTCAGGATCGCCTCCAAGACGCCGCCGCCCACGGCCAACGACTTCTCGGAGATGGTGAAGCAATGCTCCACCTGGGCGCGCGGGTCCAGGTCGCCGATCTTCAGCCCGGCGGTGACCGGGACGGCGGGATGGATCAGGCCCCGCAGGACGCCCGCGAAGGGCGCAAACACAGGCCGCCCGCCCACCTCGGCGATGACCTCGCCCTGGGCGATGCGGTCACCGATGGCGTGGCGCGGGATGACGTGGCCGGCGGCGGGCGCACGCAGGACGCGCGTGGCGCTAAAACCCAGCTCTGCTGGGTAACCCCCGATCTCGCCGGGCGTCTTGGTGTCGGGTTGGGCCGAGCCGTGCCAGAGGGCGCGGCCCAGCGCGTGGCCGCGGTTCGTCTCAATGACCACGTGGCAATCCACGCCCGCGGTGAAGCCGGGCCCCAGCGCGATCACCAGCGGTGCATCGGCCAGGCGTGTCCCTGTGTTAGCCTTCGCCATGATGCCGTCCACCAGGACGGCGGGAGCCAGTTCCTCACGGCAGCGGGCTACGGGGTCCACTGGCATCGGGATCATACCCTGGGCGAGCAGCGCACGCGCCGCGGCCACGTCGGGCACGCGGCGGGCGACCACGCCTTCTACCGTTGTTTCACCGATGAAGATGGCTTCGGCAAAGCAGACGGCACGCCGCACCGCCAGCGGCTGCGCCAGTTCGGTCATTACAATAGGGAACCCAGCGCGATGCAGCCGCCAGGCAACGCCACTCGCCATGTCGCCCGCGCCTTTGATGAGGACCAGGAGATCGGTCAGCATAGTTGGTTGAAGAATCTACCGCAGCGGCCCCCTCCCTGCCCTCCCCCGCTTGCGGGGGAGGGTTAGGGTGGGGGCTTCGCGTTCTCTGCGGTTAATCTGGTTTGGTTGAGTTAGCAATGTTCGCTCTTTCCCGGAGGGCCACGTACACCCGCTCCGGCGTCAACGGCAGTTCGTGAAACCAGATGCCCGTGGCGTCGTGCACCGCGGCGACGATGGCGGGGGCCAGGGGAAGGAACGGCATCTCGGCCATGCCGCGCGCGCCATAAGGGCCGATGGGGTCGGGATACTCCGCGATCACCGGACGCACCCGCTCCGCCACGTCCAGCACCGTCGGGATCAGGTAGTTGCTGAGATACGGCGTCAGCACCTTGCCATCTTTCGTGATGAAGTTCTCCAGGAGCGCCCACCCCTGCGCCTGAGCGATGGCTCCCTCTATCTGCCCCTCCACCTGCTGCGGGTTCACCGCCTGGCCCACGTCATTGACGGAGACGACGTCCAGCACGCGAATTTGTCCTGTCTCCGTATCCACTTCCACCGTGACCGCCTGCGCCACGTAGCCGTAGGCGAAGTTCGGCTCGCTCTTGCCGGTGAGGGGATCATAGGGCGTCGTCTTGGGCGGGCGATACAGGAAGGTGGCGATGGCGGGCCGTTCTTCGTCCTTCCATTTCTTCAATGCCAACTCCGCCGCGCCTTTGATGGCATTGCCCGCCATGAAGGTCAGGCGGGAGGCCGACGCGCTCCCGGAGTCGCCGGTCTGCGCCGTGTCAGAGACGATGAGGCGCACCCGCGCCACCGGCACGCCGGTCGCCTCGGCGGCCATCTGCGCCATCGCCGTATGCGCGCCCTGCCCGACCTCCGCGCCCGCGTGGCGCACCACGAGTTCCTCTATCCGGGCCGCGCCGTGCAGTTCCACCGTGGCATAGCACTTCTCTGGCGCGCCGAAACTGAAGCCGACGTTCTTGTAGCCCGCGGCGAACCCCTTGCCGCGCAGCACCGTCGGGGAAGGCGACGCTTTGATGGACTCGCCCCAACGGGCTTCCTGCGCACAGCGGGCGATGACCTGGGGCAGGCTGACGCCCGGCGGGAGCGGCGTCTGCACCGAGAGGAGCGAGCCTTCCCGCAGGCAGTTCTTCAGGCGGATTTCCACCGGATCCATCCCCAAGGCTGCGGCCAGTTTGTTGACCTGCGTCTCCGCGCCGAAGAGCCCTTGCGGCGCGCCGAAGCCCCGGAACGCGCCCGCCGGGATATTGTTGGTATAGACGCCGTAGGTATCCACGTGGATGTTGGGGATCTCGTAGGGGCCGGTGCACATCAGGTTGGTATTGCCCATGACCTTCGTGGAGGTGTAGGCGTAGGCCCCCGCGTCGCCGATGCACTCCACCTGGGCGGCGACGATCTGGCCGTCGCGCCTTGCCCCCCATTTGTGCTTGAAGTACATCTGGTGACGCTTGTGGTGGCCCAGGATGGACTCCTCGCGGCTCCAGACGATCTTGACCGGGCGGTTGAGTTTCCAGGCGGCCAGCGCCAGGACGATCTGCACCGACATATCCTCGCGCCCGCCGAACGCGCCGCCGATGGCCGGATAGACGACGCGCACCTTCTCCTCGGGGAGAGCCAGCGCGTGAGCGATCTGCGCCTGGTCTTCATGCGTCCACTGGCCGGCGACCTGGACGGTGACGCGCCCTTCCTCGTCTATGTGGGCCAGGCCCGCCTCCGGTTGCAGGTAGGCGTGCTCCTGCATCGGCGTGTAGTATGCGCTCTCCACGATGACGTCGGCCTGGGCGAAGCCCGCGGCCACGTCGCCCTTGCGGATACGGTAGTAGCAGAGGATGTTGCGCGGCTTATCGGGATGGAGTTGCGGCGCGCCCTCCTGCATGGCCGCGCGCGGGTCGCTCACGACCGGCAAGTCCTCATACTCCACCTGGATCAGTTTCAGTGCATCAGCGGCCTGGCGCTCCGTCTCGGCCACGACGAGAGCGACCTTGTCGCCCACCCAGCGCACGGCGTCGCCCTCCGGGATGAAGACGGGATTATCGTAAATAATGAGGCCGAACTCGTTGACCGGCACGTCCTGGGCGGTGAAGATGGCGGCGACGCCCGCGGCCTGGCGCGCCCGCGTCACGTCCAGGCGGCGGAGGCGCGCGTGGGGCCGCCCGGCGAAGAGGACTTTGGCATGGAGCATCCCCGGCAGGGTGAGGTCGCCGGGGTAGAGGGCCTCGCCAGTGACTTTAGCGCGCGCGTCCACGCGGGAGATAGAATGGCCGAGGACAGTGGGCATGAATTAGTCTCCAGGTGTCAGCGGATGCGCCCCTGACGGGGCGCGTAACGGAATAGCGGATGGATTTAGCGCGGGTTCATCCGCAAATCTGCTATGCCGCAGGCAATCCGCTGACCCGACATTCAGGATGTCGCTACAGACCAGCACGGTCTTTACGGTAATGGCTTGACCGGCAATGTGGATTGTGGTACAATTTTGAACAGGCTCCAAGATCACGTTTCCTGAGCACATTATACGGAGAGAAGCGGGATAGTCAATAGTTGGAGACCGTTTTAGCCAAAGGTCATAGGCCCGGGGACAATGTCAGTTGGAGCGCACAATCGAGAATAAAAAGCTCGCTCTCCATCAAGTCCCCCAGGTGTAATGCAGTGAATCTGGACTCAACCGTGGGGTGGCCTGCACTCCACGCATTGGCACATCTCCCCCATTCTGGCGTATAATAGCAGAGCATACCAGGCAAGTGAACACCAGGAGCATACCCATGACCGATCAGCAATTACTGAGCCGCATCACGATGGATCCCAAAGTGGTTGTCGGCAAACCCGTCATCAAGGGAACGCGGTTGACCGTTGAGTACATTCTGAACCTGCTGGCCCATGGCGCGACGGTGCAAGAGGTTCTGACTGAGTACGATGGCCTGACCCAGGAGGATGTGCAGGCTTGTCTCCTGTTCGCCCGCCACG
>JADYZS010000381.1 GCA_020853075.1 Anaerolineae bacterium
GAGATCGTCAGCACGTCGGCGCGCTCATAGAATATCTCTTGCTGGCCGTTGCCATGGTGATAGTCAATGTCCAGGATGACGACTTTGCCCTGCGCGCTCAGGTAGTGGGCAGCAACCGCAGCCGAATTGAAATAGCAGAAGCCGCCGAAGACGCGCCGCTCGGCGTGGTGGCCGGGCGGGCGCACCAGGGCATACGCCAGCCGCTCTCCTGCCAAGATTTGCCGAGCCGCAGTGAGGGTACAATCCACCGCCGCCCTGGCCGCCTGATACGCAGGGCGATTCAGAGGTGTGACGGTGTCAATGCAATAGTAGCCGGCGCGGAGGGAGGGGTCTTGGGGGCGGCGGGCAGCGTTACGAATCGGGAAGATGTAGGGATAGATAGAGTCCTTCGGTTCCACATTCGCGCATACGCTCTTAACGTAGCTCACAAACCCTGAATCGTGGACGGCTTTGATGTGTCTTTCGGGGAAATGCTGCGCATCTATGCGGGCAAAGAGGCCGGTGGGTTCAATCCCCTTTAGGATGGACGTGATCCGGTTAGGGGTTTCCACGTAGCCGCGCTCCCGGACGTGGTGGATAGCGTGCCGATCGTTGACGACGAGGATAATGGGTGCGTTGTCAGTATCGTTGGTACGATGCCCCTGCAACACGGTTTTGCCCCTTCTCACACCAGGCGTTGACGAAATACGAGCCGAAAGGTCACCATTCCCAAAAATCCTGGGAGGAGAGCAAACAGGTGTCAGCGGATGCCTTCGGCGTAGCCTGCAGGCGGCTGCCGTGTACGCCTGGCGTACGCGACAGGTTGACGCCGCCCCGCGGGGTCGGCTTGCCCTGCCGAGTACGGCTGGGCGTACACGGCACCGTAGAGTTACAGCGTGGTATACATGACGCCGACGAGGTGCAAGCCGACAGATTAGCGGATGACCCCCACCCCGGCCCTCCCCCGTAAAATGAACGGGGGAGGGGGTTTATTTCGTTGTTGGAGAGGAGAGCATCACACCTCGTCAAACAGGATGGCCTTCTTCACCTCACCGATAGCCTTAGTGACGTTGATGTCGCGCGGGCATGCTTCCACGCAATTGAAGATGGTGCGGCAGCGCCAGACACCCGACCATTCGTTCATCACGGCGAGCCGCTCCGCCGCGCCGCGGTCACGGCTATCAAAGATGAAACGATGGGCCTGGACGATGGCCGCCGGGCCGACGTATTCGCCGTTGGCCCAGAAGGACGGGCACGCGGTCGTGCAGGCAGCACAGAGGATGCACTTGGTTGTATCATCAAACCGCTCGCGCTCCTCCGGCGACTGCGGGCGCTCCCTGGAGCCAGGGTCCTCATCGTTAATGAGGTAGGGCATGATGGACTTGTATTTCGCCATGAAGGGCTCCATGTCCACCACCAGGTCTTTGATGACCCGCAGTCCTCGGATCGGCTCCACCGTCACGCTGCTTCCCAGGTACTTCATCAGCACTTTGCAGGCCAGGCGGTTACGCCCGTTGACAACCATAGCATCGGAGCCGCAGATACCATGCGCACACGAGCGACGCAACGTCAGCGTGCCGTCCAGGTTCCACTTTATGTAATGTAACACATTCAGCAACTGCTCGTTCGGCTCCGTATCCACCTGATACTCGGCCCAATGAGACGTCTTATCCACCTCTGGGTTAAAGCGTAGAATCTTGATGGTGGCTCGCATGTTTCCCCCTAGTATTTCCGCGCCTGCGGCTCGTACTTGGTGATGACGACCGGCTTGTAATCAAGGCGGATGTTCTCGCCGTCCAAGTAGGCCAGCGTGTGCTTGAGCCAGTTCGCGTCGTCCCGGTCAGGAAAATCCTCCCGCAGGTGCGCGCCGCGGCTCTCGGTACGGTTCAAGGCAGAGAAAGCCGTCACCTCCGCCAGGTCCAACAGATAGCCGAGTTCCAGAGTCTCCAGAAGATCGGTATTAAACCGTGCGCTCTTGTCGCGCACGCCCACTTTCTCATACTCAGCCTTCAGGGCGCGTATCTTGCTCACCGCTTGCGACAGGTCGGCCTCCTTGCGGAAGATGCCGACCCGATCCATCATCAATTCCTGCATGGTAGCACGAATCTTTCCTGCCGCCTCGGTGGCCCGGTTCGCCTTGATCCGCTCAATCTCGGCGCGGGCCGGGCCATCGGTCTCCGCGGGCAACGGCGTCAAGTCGGCCTGTTGGCAATACTCCACCATCTTCTTGCCGCCGCGCCGCCCAAAGACCACGATGTCCACCAGAGAGTTGGTTCCCAGGCGGTTCGCACCGTGCACCGAGACGCACGCACACTCGCCCGCGGCGTAGAACCCCGGCAGCGGCGTGTTCCGGCTGTCTATCACAACCTGCGCCTCCACGTTGGTGGGAATACCGCCCATGCCGTAGTGGGCCGTAGGCTGGATCGGCATCGGCTGCTTAGCCGGATCAACGCCCAGGTAGGTGCGGCAGAAATCGGCAATGTCGGGGAGTTTCGTCTCCACGTCGTGGGCCGTGATGCGCCGGTCAACGCCATCTTGCTGGAAGTAGCGGTTGACCGTCGCAGGTGTCACGTCCAGATAGACGAAATCCTTGCCGTTGGCGCCGCGCCCCTCGCGTATCTCCGTGTAGATTGCCCGCGAGATGATGTCACGGGGTGCCAGGTCTTTGAGGGTCGGCGAGTAGCGCTCCATGAAGCGCTCGCCTTTGCCGTTAATCAGCACGCCGCCCTCGCCCCGCACGCCTTCGGTGATGAGAATACCCATCCGGTAGATGCCGGTAGGATGGAACTGGAAGAACTCCATGTCTTCCAGGGGGAGGCCGCGGCGATAGGCAATCGCCAGACCGTCGCCAGTTAGCGAATGTGCGTTGGACGTGATCTTGAACATGCGGCCAAAGCCGCCAGTGGCAAAGAGGACGGCTTTTGCATGGAAGACGTGCAGTTCACCCGTGGCAATTTCGTAGGCGACCACGCCGCAGCAGACGCCGTCGTTGAGCAGGAGGTCAACCACCTGGAACTCGTCGTAGAAGGTCACACCCTGCTTGATGCACTGCTGATAGAGCGTCTGCAAAATCATGTGGCCGGTGCGGTCGGCGGCATAACAGGCGCGCTGCACGGCAATCCGCTTGGAGGGGTCTTTCGGATCGGGGCGCGTGTGACCGCCGAATCGCCGTTGGTCTATGCGCCCATCCCGCGTACGGTTGAACGGGAGGCCCATGTGCTCCAGTTCATAGACCGTGTCCACGGCCTCGCGGCACATCGCTTCTACGGCATCCTGGTCCGCGAGATAATCTGACCCTTTCACCGTGTCAAACGCATGCCATTCCCAGCGGTCTTCTTCAACGTTGCCCAGCGCAGCCCCGATCCCGCCCTGGGCAGTCCCTGTGTGGGAGCGGGTAGGATATAACTTGCTGAGGACGGCGGTGCGCGCCTGGCGGGAGGCCTGTAGGGCGGCCATCAAGCCAGCCCCGCCCGCGCCGACGATAACAGCATCGTATCGGTGGTACATGGAGCCTCCCTACGTGCCCGCCGGGCGGAACGTGAAGATGATGAACGCGCCCATAAGGATCAGGATGAAGCCAAGCGTAAAGACCACCGACTTCATGGCCCAGTTAGGCCCGCGCCGGGGCACGTAATCATCAATGACCCAGCGCGCGCCGTTCAACCCATGCGTCATGGCGAACATGAGGAGGACGAGATCATAGACTCGCCAGAAGGCTCCTAAAGGCCCTGTCCAACGCCCGACGATGGTATTGAAATCAATGTTCTCCAGGCCAACGACGAGGTGCAACCACAAGAGATGCCCGACGGCCACGAACAGAAGCACTACACCCGACACCCGCATCAGGTACCAGGTCATTACTTCAAAGCGGCCATTGGGGCGAGCGCGGCGGCGTAACGTTGGCGTATAGACGCCCATGAATCCCCTCCTAGTGCGGCGCAAAGATCGGCGCGATGGTGAAGTAGGCGGCGACGAGCCAGACCGGAATGACGATAGCCATGGCAACCCAGAACATCTGCCGCTCGTAACGCGTCGTGGAAGGCCAGAAATCAATGATGATGATCCGCAGCCCGTTCAGCGCGTGGTAGAGCACGCCATAGATAAGGAACACGATAAGTACACGGAAAGGCGGAGAATGGTAGATGAACAGGAAGCGGTTGAAGACCTCGGGGCCGAAGCCGATGAGGAAGATATCAAAGATGTGGAGGGCCAGGAAAAGGAGAACACCCAGCCCCCCTACCCGGTGCATCATCCAGGCCCAGTGGCCCTCACGGCCACGGTAGGTGATGCCCTTGTAGAACGCGCGGATCACGGCAACAGCCTGAGCCACTGTTGCTCCTCCTTTCTTTTAACAAACAGATCTATTGCTAAATTAGCACCCCTCTGCCACGGGCGACATGACGTGCGTCATATCGTGCAGAACCCCACGATCCTCACAGGTTCGCGATGATGGCAGAGGCAAACTCGGAGGTGCGAACTTCTTTGGCCCCTTCCATCTGGCGTGCGAAGTCGTAGGTTACGATCTTCTGGGCTACGGTCTTCACGTAGGCGTCAATGATGGCACGGGCCGCCTCTTTCCAGCCGACGTAGTCCAGCATCATCACGCCGGACAGAAGGAGCGAGCCGGGGTTTACCTTGTCCTGGTTAGAGTACTTGGGCGCGGTGCCGTGGGTCGCCTCAAAGAGTGCGATGAAGTCGGAGATATTGCCCCCCGGCGCGATGCCTACGCCCCCTACCTCGGCAGCCACCGCATCGGAAAGGTAGTCACCGTTCAGATTCGGCGTGGCGATGACCTCAAATTCCGAGGGGCGCAGAAGCATCATCTGGAACATGATGTCGGCGATGCGGTCCTTGATGACGACCTTGCCTTCGGCGGATTTGCCAGCCCAGGTATCCTCTTCGGCCACCGTCACGTCGCCGAATTCCTCGCGGGCGAGTTCGTAGCCCCAGTTGCGGAACGCGCCCTCGGTATATTTCTGGATGTTGCCCTTGTGTACCAGGGTCACGCTCTTGCGGCCATTCTCCAGGGCGTGGCGGATCGCCTTGCGCACCAGACGTTTCGTGCCGAATTCGGTGATCGGCTTGATGCCGATGCCCGCCTCCGGCGATATTTCCGTGCCCATCTCCTCGTTCAGAAAGGAGATAACCCGTTGTGCCTCCGGCGAACCGGACGCCCACTCAATGCCCGCATAGACGTCCTCGGTGTTCTCGCGGAAGATCACCACGTCCACCAGATCGGGGCGGCGCAGAGGGCTGGGCACGCCAGGAAACCAGCGCACCGGACGCACGCAGGCGTAGAGATCCAATTCTTGGCGCAGCGTCACGTTGAGGCTGCGGAAGCCACCGCCCACAGGCGTCGTCAGCGGCCCTTTGATACCGACGAGGAACTCCTTCATCGCCTGCAAGGTCTCTTGGGGCAGGTACGAACCATACAGGCGATCTGCATTTTCGCCCGCGTATATTTCCATCCAGGCGATCTGGCGCTGCCCCCCGTATGCTTTCTGCACTGCCGCGTTCCAGATGCGCAACGAGGCGCGGGTGATGTCGGGCCCGATGCCATCGCCTTCAATAAAGGCGAGGATCGGGTGATCGGGCACGTGCAATTTGCCCTCGCGTATGGTGATGCGCTCGCCTTCTGCTGGCACTACGATCTTGTTGAACGTCATGATTCCTCCCAGGCAGGTGTCTATGCCGATTATACCCTTGCGCTGCTATGAGGGCAAACTTCTCCCCTATCCCCTCACGATCACCGGCAGCCACAGGCGGCCCGACAGGGTAGGTGTACCCGTAGGAGTTACGGTTCGTGAGGGCGTCGGCGTGCCGCTCGCCGTTGGCGTCGGTGAAGCAGCCGGCGACGGTGTCCGCGTCAGAGTAGCAGTAGGGGTACGCGTGCGGGTGGGTGTCCGCGTCAAGGTTTTGGTAGGGGTGCGCGTGGGCGTCCTCGTGAACGTAGCCGTGGGAGTGCGGGTGCGGGTCGGCGTGCGCGTGGGAGTAGCCGTGGGTGTGTCTGAGGTAATACGGTAGATAGCCCCCGTATTAGTTCCCCAACTACTGGTGGAGAAATAGAGCGCGCCGTCGGGTCCGGTCTCCAAATCCAGCGTGCATCCTATCCCACCCAAATCCACCACGCTCTCGCTGGTGATTCCCGTTCGTTGGGCGTTCAGCGTCCACCGATAGAGGTTGCCGTTGTTCCAGGCGCACATAAAGAGGTTGCCCGTCCATTGCGAAAGGAGATTCCCCGAATAGATGTGAATGCCTGTGGGGGCGATGGTCGGCGTCCAGAAGCGCAAGGGGGCGCGGTAGCCGCTGGCGCCGCTGTTGTCATCGCAGGGATAACCGGACCGCCAACCGTAGTTCCCACCAGCGACGATCAAGTTCACCTCGTCGTCGCAGCCGGGGCCGTTCTCGGAAGCAAACATGCGACCGCTGAAGGGGTCAAAAGCGAAGTCAAAGCTGGTCCGCAGCCCTAACGCGTAGATGGATTTCACCGTCACGGTGACGCTTGCCATGAAAGGGTTGTCGGCAGGCGCGCTCATATCCGCTGCGTTAAACCGATGGATCTTCCCCGGAATCACAGTCCCATTCTGCGACCACGAAGGGGTGTTATATTCACCGATGGTCACGTAGAGTTTCCCATCTGACCCAAAGTGCAGATTGCCGCCGTTGTGGTTCGTGGCGCCGGTAGTCACTGGCACGGTCAGGAGGGGCGTCGCCTCAATGCCGGTGCCGTTCTGTTCGCGGAAGCGCACCACGCGGTTGGCCGGTGGGCTCCCCGGCAGCGTGTGATAGACATAGACCAGGTGGCTGGTCGCGAAGTTGGGAGCCAGCGCGATCCCTAACAGGCCCCGCTCGCCCGTTCCATCCGTCGGCAGCGTGATAACTGGCGTGGAAACCAACGCGCCATTCTGAATCACCCGCACGTTGCCGGTTGTTTTCTCCGTATAAAACAGGCGGCCATCAGGCGCAAAAGCCATGGCAATCGGGAAATTCAGGTTATCCGGCACCACGCGCTCCACCCGTTGGTTGGGAGCGAGCGGTTCCAGCAGGGGGGCCGCTCGGCTTCTCCCATGCGGCAGCACGTACCAACCCAACACGAGGAAAGCACCTAACATCATGCCAATCGCACCGAGTCTTTTCCGGTTCATGGCTAACACCCTCTCAAGAGCGGCCCCTGTGAAGACAACAACAGGCGCAAAAGGCCCTTGGAAGACACTATCTTCTCCCAAGGGCCCCTTTGCGATAGACAACGCACAACACCTACGCCTTGTGGCCGTTTCCGACCGGCTCAGGCGTCTCGGCTTGTTCGCGCACCCAATTGAGAAGACCGCCTGCCAGCACGATCTGTACCTGGCGCGGCGTGAGGCGGTGCTTCACCTGGAAGGTCGTACCCTTCGTGAGATTGTGCACCGTCAGGGTATCGCTCTTGCCCAGGGTCTCGCGCACGTTGCGAATCTCCCAGGCATCGCCCTTGTCCAGAGCATCGTAATCGGCGTCGCTGGCGAAGGTCAGCGGCACGATGCCGAAGTTGATAAGGTTCGCCTCGTGGATGCGTGCGAAGGATTTGGCGATGACCGCCTTCATGCCCAGATACATGGGAGCCAGAGCCGCGTGCTCGCGGCTGGAACCCTGGCCGTAGTTCGCGCCGCCCACCACGAAGCCACCTCGTTTAGCCTTGGCGCGTGCAGGGAATTCCGGATCAACGCGGGTGAAGGTGAATTCTGAGATGGCGGGGACATTGGAACGGAGTGGGAGTACTTTTGCGCCCGCCGGCATGATGTGGTCGGTGGTGATGTTGTCGCCCACCTTCAAGAGGACCTCGCCCCGCAGCGTATCGGGGAGCGGCTCGTTCTTGGGCACAGGCTTGATGTTTGGCCCACGAATGATCTCAACCGCTTCAGGAGCCGGTGACGGCGGGAGAATCATGTTGTCGTCAATGATGTACTGCTCCGGTATCCGGACGTCCACCGGAGCGCCCAACTTACGCGGGTCGGTGATGACGCCGGTCACCGCGGCGGCGGCAGCCACCTCCGGGCTGCATAGATAAACTCTGTCGTTGGGCGTGCCGCTGCGCCCTGGGAAGTTGCGGTTGAAGGTGCGGAGCGACACCGCATCAGTCGCCGGAGCCTGGCCCATGCCGATGCAGGGCCCGCAGGCCGATTCCAACACCCGCGCGCCCGCCATAATGAAGTCGGCCAACGCGCCGTTGCGCGCGATCATGGCATAGACCTGCTTGGAACCGGGCGTCAGGGTCATGCTCACGTTCGGATGCACCGAGCGGCCGCGCAGCACCGCAGCCACCTTCATCAAGTCGGGATACGACGAGTTGGTGCAGGAACCGACGCACACCTGATCTACCTTCGTGCCCTCCACCTGGCGCACGGGCACCACATTGTCGGGGCTCTGCGGGATGGCGACGAGCGGTTCCAGCGTGTTCAGGTCAATCTCTACGTGCTCATCATAAGTGGCATCGGCGTCTGCTGCCACCGGCCGCCACACCTCTTCCCGACCCTGTGCCATGAGGTAGTAGCGCGTGTTCTCGTCCGATGGGAATATGGACGTTGTCGCGCCCAGTTCTGCGCCCATGTTCGTAATAGTTGAGCGCGCGGGAACGTCCAGGTCTGTCACGCCCGGCCCATAATACTCAAAGATGCGCCCGATGCCGCCTTTTACTGTGAGGCGACGCAGCATCTCTAGGATGATGTCCTTAGCGCTGACCCACGGCTGCAAGCGACCACTGAGCCTGACGCCGACCACTTTGGGCATTGCCGTGTAGAAGGGGCCTCCCCCCATGGCGAC
>JADYZS010000382.1 GCA_020853075.1 Anaerolineae bacterium
CGGGTCAACGGCCCAGTCTCGCAGCGAATTATGACCAGCGAAGGCCGTCTCGCCCCGCGAGGGCCGGGGCTCGCGGCCCGAGACGGGGGTCTCGTTCTCAAGCGACGCGAGATGCTTCGGCCCCAACAGCGTACCTCAGCATGACTGCGAGACGGACTTTGACAGGGCCCTGCTGCCAGGCTTTCGTGGGTGCATTTCAGGAATCGGGCGAGTTTCGCAGGGCAGACCGGGTCTGGACAAAGGCGTCTTCACCAATTCTCACCTAAAATCTGTCCAGTTCTATGGGTCCACTTCAGGTCCGCTTCTCCTTTGCTCATTTGTTCGAGATAGGTATAATATCTGTAGTTGTCCCCAAAGTTTGGACACCTGGGAAATTGAAGTACAATCATTAGGTGAAAACACAAGTCGTGGCTACATCTTTCCCGATCCTGATACTGTTCGTCAACTTATCAGAACAACATCAATGATAGACTTGGCCGTACATGTTTATTGGTTAAGCGTTGCTCACATCAGTGCTCTACACGTACCGTAGATATGCCGATTACTATTGCTTACACGCAAGCACTATACGAGCATGTTTCAAGGTCCCACAAATCAATGCGCATTACCAAGAATTATTGAAGAACGCTTTATTAGTTGTAAAACCACAAGCAGACTTGGCTTTTCGTAAAGTTGGGGCGTGGGCTAGTCTGCGCTGGCAGCCGGCGCGCTGCGCGCGTGGCTGATGTACGTGTTGTTAGTGCGAGAGGTAAGATAGATGAACCGTTTTATAGCAGCGGCGGCACAAATCGCCAGTTATCCCAACCAGGTGCGGCTCAACGCGGAGAAGGCGGCGGAGTGGACGGCCCGCGCCGTGAAAGAGAGCGGCGCATCCCTGGTCGTGTTGCCGGAGGCGGTGACGACAGGTTTCACGCCTAAGATGCCGGCCGAGGAACTCTGGGACATAGTGGACGCCATCCCCGGCCACACGACGGCAGCCATCCAACGCGCGGCCCGCAACCTGGGGGTCTGGGTGGTGTTTCCTTCCTATGAGAGAGGGACGGAGCGCGGCATCGTCTATAACTCGGCGGCGCTCATTAGCCCGCAGGGGGAGGTCGTAGGCGTCTATCGCAAGACCCACCTCTTCCCCACGGAACGCCGCTCTGCGGGCGGATGGTCCACGCCGGGTCGGGCCGCGCCGGTCTTTGCGACGCCATTCGGCGTCATCGGCCTGACCATTTGCTACGACGGCGATTTCCCGGAACTTTATCGCGTCCTTGCCATCAAGGGGGCAGAGGTGGTTGTGCGTCCCTCGGCCCTCCTGCGCAGTTACGAGATATGGGAGACGACGAACAAGGCGCGGGCCTACGATAACCATCTCTACATAGTCGCCTGCAACGCCGTCGGCCCCGACGCAGGGGACAACTACTACTTCGGCCACAGCATGATCGTCTCGCCCATCGCGCAGAAGTTGGCGCAGGGCCGCGGCACGGAAGAGGTCGTCTTTGCCGAGTTGGATCCCGACCCGCTCAAGCGTCTGACCTACGGCGCGACGACGCCCATGCGTTTTGACCATCTGCAAGACCGCAACCTGGCGGCGTACGAAGGGCTCTTAAATCCGGCCTGCAGCGCGTTTGAGCCTGCCGAGCGGAGCGAGTATCTGGAGGACCGGCCAGCATAACCGTCCCACTATAACCAGCCGTACTGATGAACCGCAGAGAGCGCGGAGGGCGCAGAGGTTCACCATTAGAATTCTCTGCGTTCTCTGTGTCCTCCGCGGAATACTATCTTGAAAGTATTCCGGCCCGGAAAGGAGGTGTGCCCTCTCACAACCGCATACGCCGTCGGCCCTGACACTGGTGCAGGGCCTGCCTTCATAGGGAGGAGATGTCAGTCCTTATCCTCGCGTCGTTCCGAAAGGAGCACTCTGATGGCAGTCATGGCAGAAAAGAAGGTCATGGGCTACATGCCCAGCGACGTACCTCCTATCGGTGCAATGCTGAGCCTCGGCTTCCAGCAAGTCCTGACCATGTTCCCGGCGACCGTGCTGGTTGCCATCCTCACGAAGTTTGACGTCGGCGTGACGCTGCTGGCGAGTGGCCTGGGCACCATCGTCGCCCTCCTCGTCTCCAGCCGGCGCATCCCGCTCTATTACGGCTCCTCCTTCAGTTACATCACCGTCATTGTCACCGCCATGTCGCTGTACGACCCCACCTGCTTCAAAGATGCGGCCCAGGTCTATTGCCCCAACGGCGTGCGCATCGCGCAGGTCGGCATCATCGGCACAGCCATCGTGGAGATCCTGGTCGGCCTCCTCATCATGCGCATCGGCAAGGCCGCGTTGGACAAGGTGCTGCCGCCGGTCATCACCGGCAGCGTCGCCATCGTCATCGGTATTGCCCTGGCCGGTGCTGCGCTCAACATGGCATCGGCACAATGGGCCATCGCGTTCATCACCCTAGTCGTCACCATCGTCTTCTCGGTCTATTTGCAGGGCAAGGGGCTACTGGGGATGCTTCCCATTCTGTTAGGAGCGATTGCCGGCTACATCGTCGCTCTCATATTTGACTTGTTCAGGGCCGCCGGTGCGTCGCCGTTGGTCAACTTCGGTCTCATCGGCCAGGCAGATTGGGTACGCGTGCCCAATATCACCTTCCCCGACTTTGCCAACCCCAATGCCTGGGCTGTCGTGATCAGCATCGCTCTCATCGCCATCGCCACCATCCCGGAATCCACCGCCCACCTCTACCAGATGAGCCTCTACATTGATCAACTGGCGAAGGACCTGGGCCAGAAGCCACTTTCCATCAAGAACCTGATCGGCCTGAACCTGGTGGCCGACGGCTCTGACGACCTGGTGGTAGGCTTGCTGGGCGGCTGCGCGGGCACCAACTACGGCGAGAACAACTCGCTGATGGCGATCACCCGCAACTACTCGGTGCCGGTGCTCATGGCAGCCGGCGTCATCGCCATCCTTCTCGGCTTCATCGGCAAACTGGCCGCGCTGGTCAACACCATCCCGTTAGCGGTCACCGGCGGCCTCGCCATCTATCTCTTCGGCGTCATCGGCAAGCAAGGCGTGGCGTTGATTCAGAGCGAGAAGGTGAACCTGTTTGAGCCGAAGAACCTCGCCATCGGCGCAACGATCCTGGTGCTGGGCATCGGCGGGGCGATGGGCCTGCCCAACGGCCTCTATCCGTTTAAGATCCCGGTCCTCTTCCCGGACGGCATCCCGGCCATCGTTTTCTCGGCCATCGTCGGCATCTCGCTCAATCTCCTCTTCATCCTGGTGCCGCCGTCCCGCTTCGGCGTGGCGGAGCGCGCGAACATCAACGAGTAGGTTCTTCTATCCCGGAGCGGCCCCCACCCGGCCCTTACGGGCCACCCTCCCCCGTTTATGCAAATTAACAAATTAAACGGGTAACCGCATAGGCCCCCACCCTGTCCCCTGACAAGGGTAGGTATTTCTGTGAGTGACCTATTGCGAGAGTTTGATCGCCCCTCACCCTTCC
>JADYZS010000383.1 GCA_020853075.1 Anaerolineae bacterium
CGATGGGTTATTGGAGCGAGGCGGCACGTATGCCACCCTCTTTCAGATGCAGGCCAAGCGCTACCAATTACGATGACTCAAGGCCGCAGGCGAAGTCGCCTCTCGTTGTGTTAGCTTCAGAGATATCCGTCACCGTACAGGGTAGGTAGGTCGTGCTACCCCTTGGGTGTCAGATGATCATGTTGCACCATTTTGATCGGTTAGTAGCTCACAGCAGCATGTCGCTCTCGCTCCGCCACTACGGCGAACTGCTGGTCACCTATCTCCGTCCCCAGAAATGGAAGGTGGCCACGTTGGCCGTGCTGTTGGTTGGCAACATCGCCCTGCAACTGGTCAGCCCCCGCATCGTCGGCGCATTTCTCGATGCCGTGCAGACGGGCAGCCCGCTGAGCGGGTTGGCGCGGCTGGCGCTCCTGTTCCTGGGCATGGTGTTTGTCGGCAAGGCGGTGCTGGGAGCTGCATCCTACCTCAGCGCCGACATCGGCTGGACGGCCATCAACGCACTGCGGGCCGACCTGGCCGACCACTGCCTGTCGCTTGACCTCTCCTTCCACCAGACCCACACCCCCGGCGAGTTGATCGAGCGCATTGACGGCGACGTGAATGCGCTGGCCGAATTCTTCTCCACCTTCGTGATCTACATCCTGAGCAGCGTCCTCATGTTCGGCGGAGCCGTCGCCTGCCTCGCCACCCTCGTCATGTTCCGCTTCCTGCACCACGCCGGTGTGCCCTATTCCCGCGCCTCTCGCCAGGTCGCCGCCGACCTCTCCGGCTTCTGGGCGGAGCGGCTGGGCGGGCGGGAGGACATCCGCGCCGCCGGGGCCGAAGCCCACGCGCTGCGCCGGATGCACCAGTTGATGCGGGCGCGGCTGTACAGGGCGCTGCAAAGCCAGTTCATGAGCGGCATCCTGGTGAACTCCTGGTTCATCATCTACACCGTCGGCAACGGCTATGCAGCGGCTGTGGGCGGGCGATGTGGGCACACAGGGAGAGTAGATCACAGCATGGACAGCAAAAGAGAAGAGACGCCACTGGAGAGTTTCTGATTCAGGCAACCAAAGCAGCAGAGGAGAAAGATTTCAACCTTGGTTGCATTACCTGTGCCCGATAACTACCGTCTCTCTCGTGGTTTAGGGCAATCGCATCTCAGCCGAGGAGGACTTTACAGACGCTTGCCCTTGATGCCGATCTTCGCCGTCTGCTCCTACCGAAAAGCCACATCCAGTCGCCAGTGCAATCCATTCTCAGTCCCCCAATGCCCCCGCACGGCTGTCAGAATCGCTTTGGCCTCGCCCGGCAGGCTGCTGATGAAGTAGTGCTCCTCCACACTTGACCCAACACCAGTTGATTGGCCGTGGCCCAGGCGCTGACCATGACAATGGCCTGTTGGCCGAGCCGATGGTCGTGGGAGCGGCGTAGCGTCGCGCCATGTATGGCGAGCCGTCCACGGCAATCACCTGCCCCTTCCCCTCAACTCCTCCTCTTTCAGATGCGATTGCCCTACCTCAGGCTTGAAACAGCCCTGAAAGGTCAGAAGGACGGGATTGACGCGAACGCTGCGTTGTGCTATACTGAAATTGGTCTGACAGGCTGATAGGTTTTCACCTGTTTCCTTGTGCATGGACACCGGCCCGCCCACCCTCACCCCACCAAGCCAGAACGTCACGGGAAGAAACGATGTCGAATCCGAGTTCGCTGCCGCCCTTCGCACCCGCCTCCAAATCCACGCTCGTGGAATCGGTGGTAGAGCAGATCATCGTCCACATCCGCGACCGCCATTACACGCCCGGCGACCGGCTCCCGTCGGAGCGCGCGCTGATGCAAATGATGAACGTAGGCCGCTCGACCATCCGCGAGGCGCTGCAATCGCTGGCGGCGATGGACTTGATCGAAACCCGCTCCGGCTCCGGCTCGGTGGTCAAAGACACCTTCAGCCTGCAACGTATTCTCATGGGTGAGGGCGGCATGATTGACCCCCACCACGCCCCATCATCGCCGACGGCAGACCATGAGACGCCCTTGCCCCGGCGTCCCCAGTACACATTGGTCCCGGCCCCACCACTGGCCGAAATGGAAGCCGGGCTGCAACAGTGGGCCGCGCTGCGCCCACAATTCCTGAGCGTGGACAGGGTAGGCAGAAGCCTTGAAGGGCTGCCCATCCTGCTTTGCCGCGTGACGGATGCGACCATATCGGATGAGGACAAGCAGGTCGTGCTTTTCACCACCTGTCACAGCGGCATGGAGCGCCGGGCGGTTTCATCGCTCCTCAAACTCATCCGCTGGCTGATCGGCGACGACCCGCTGGCCGACAGCGTCCGCCGTCGCCAGATCGTGCTGGTGATGCCTGTGTGCGAACCGGATGGTTATGAGAGCCGGACGGACGACAATACCAGTTACTACACCGGTCGCCACAAGGTCTATGTGGGTTGGACGTGGAACGGGCCGGAAGACCCGGCAAACCAGCCGGAAGCGGTGGCCATCCAGCAGGTGATGGATACATACCGGCCCGACGTACACCAGGCCGTGCACGGGATGTGGTACGCCGAAGCCACCCAGTGGGAAAACACCGGGGTGTCGTGGGCCTCGAACCTGTACCGTTCCTATGTGCCGGAAATCCCGCAGCAGATGAACGACGCGGCAGAACGGGCCGGGTTCCTGATGTGCGGCACAGAAGCCGACGCCGGACAGGTCCTGTCGACGGTGCCGGTGCCGGGAGCGGAGCGTTGGTTCTTCGGCGCGAGTTCGACACCACGGGTCGTGGCCGGGCTGTATGCCTATTACCAGTACCACACCATCGCGCAGGTGATGGATGCGGGTTGGGATGAGAGCGGCATGATTCGGATGCGCCGTCTGCTGGAAATGGGCAATGAGGTCTGGCGGGGCGAGCA
>JADYZS010000384.1 GCA_020853075.1 Anaerolineae bacterium
ATAGGTAGCGGATTAGCGGATAACGGCTGTCTGCGAGGGGATTATCCGCTATTCCGCTACGCCGAAGGCATCCGCTGACCCCTACTTGCTCTTCTCCCATGAATTTTAGGATAGGTACTAAAGGTCTTCAGGACCTTTAGGGTTTTTTTCTCACGACTTCGGGTGGGCCTTGAAGAACCCCCAGATCACGTCTGGGGCATTGACGTCTTGGGGGGTAAGGCTATCTACCTCCCCAGCCGCACGCGGCGCACCACGATGACCGCCGTATCGTCCTGGCCGAAGACGACCAAGCGCAGGGTATAGCGCCCTTGACCCAGGTTGGCCGTGTCCCACTGGGCCAGCACGCCCCTGTCCACCGGGGTCGTGCTCTGTACAATGGGGAGCCAATCCACAGGATTCGTCCCCAGGCCAAAGTCCAGGCGATAACCGGCGAAGTCGGAACCTGTGGCCTCGCCCACAATATCCACCTGACCCGGCACCATCGCGCCTTCTTCCGGCTGTGAGATTTCTGCCCTTAGACCTTGCGCCTGGGCAGGCAATGTGGCCGTAGGCGCGGGGGTGGCGGTGGGCTCCGTTGTCGGTACGGAGGTCGGCGTGGATGGGAGTATCGGCGTCTCCTGCGGCGTCGGGCTCGGTGAAGCGGGCGCGGTGGGTGAAGGCTGCGGCGTAGCCGTGGCCTGGGCGACGGTTGCCGTGGGCGATGGCTTCTCCTGGGTGGCTGTGGGCGACGGCAACAGAGTCGGCGTCAGGGTCGGGGTATGGGTGGCAGTTGCCATAATCAGGAAGGTCGGCGTGGCGCTGGGCGACGGGCTTGGCTCCGGCGTCGCGTTCTGGACGACGACGTGCACTGGCGCAGAAGGGTAAGCGTTCCCCCGGCGGTCGTAAGCCACCACCCGCAGCGTGTGCGCCATGTTGAAGAGGCCCGCCGTGTCCCACTGGGCCAACAGGCCAGGCTCCAGCCGCCGCTCGCGCCCTTCGGCCACGAAGCCCCAGCCGATGGGGTCAGGGCCTTCACCGTATTCCACCACGTAGCGGTCAAACTCCGGCGCGTCGGCCTTCCCAACGATGGATACTATTCCTGCCACCGCCTCGCCCTCCACCGGCTGCAAGAGGGCGACCTGCGGGGCAGAACACCCGTTGGCGACCTCCGTTGGCGGCTGCGGGATATTGTGTTTCGCGGCCCACTCGCGCCCCTCCGGCGGATAGACGGTGAAAAGCCGCTCCTCCGCCAGTGCATCGGGGCAGCCGTCGGGCGCAAGGAACTCCCGGTCGCCCACGCGGAAAAGGCGCAGGCGGCGATGGATGTCGTGCTCAGGCCCCAGGGGCCCGCGCCCCTCGGCGAATATCTCAGGCCGCCGCGCCGGGCAGAACTCGCCGGGCTGCATGCCGCCCTCGGTGCAAATCTCTATCTGCACCAGCCCCGGTGGAATGGGGAAATCGCGCGCCGGCACATCCTTCAGCCCCGCCTCCATCACCTCTTTCCAGATAGGGCCCGCGCCCACCACCCCCGACATCTTGCGCATCGGCTTATAGTCCGCGTTGCCCACCCACACCCCCACCGCCAGGTCAGGCGTATAACCCAACGTCCAGTTGTCGCGGTAGTCGTCGGTCGTGCCGGTTTTGGCGGCGGCGGGCCGCGCGAGCCTGAGGACGCTGTTGCGCCCGAACATCGGCGCGCGCGCCTCATTGTCGGCCAGGATGCTGGTGATGAGATAGACGGTGCGCTGGTCGGCAGCCCGCATGCCGCGCACGGGGGGGCGTCCCGCCACCGGATTGCCCTGAGCGTCCTCAATGCGCAGGATAGCCACTGGCGGCACGCGCACGCCGCCGTTCGCCAGGGTAGCATAAGCCCCCGTGAGTTCTAAGAGCGTCACTTCGCCACCGCCGAGGGTGAGAGAGAGGCCATAATCGGGCCGGGTAAGGGTGGTGATGCCCATGCGCCGCGCCATATCCAGGAGCGCAGGAAGGCCGACGTGCTGCAATGCTTTCACCGCCGGGATATTGTAGGAGTTCGCCAGGGCCGTGCGCACCGTCACCAGGCCGTGCTCCTTCTCATCAAAATTCTTGGGGATGAACGGCGGGTTTGCGCCGTCGGGGAACTCGGTGCGCACGTCCATGATGGCCGTCGCGGGCGTCCACCACTCTTGTGACCGTTCAAAGGCGGCCAGGTAGGTAAAGGGTTTAAGCGCGGAGCCAGGCTGCCGCGGGCGCGCGGCCATGTTGATCTGCCCGGCGATGGCAACGTCGTGGAAATCCACGCTCCCTACCATCGCCAGTATCTCGCCGTTCTCCGGCTTCAATGCCACCACCGCCGCGTTGTGCCCGTTGTTCTCTTTCAGTTTCGCCACCTGTTTCCGGGCCGCCTCCTCGGCCACGGCTTGCAGGGCCGGGTCCAACGTGGTCGTCACCCGCAGCCCACCGCGATAGAGCATCTGCGGCCCGAACTCGCGTTCCAATTCTTCGCGCACGTACTGTACGAAATGGGGGGCCCTCATTTCTACTCGCGGGGGCGTCAGGGTGATGGGTTCGGCCCAGGCTGTGTTGGCCTCCCCCGCCGTGATGTAGCCTTGCTTGACCATCAACCCCAAAACGACCTGCTGCCTTGCCTTCGCCGCTTCCCAGTTGCGGTAGGGGTCGTAGTAGGCCGGGGCCTGGGGGAGACCTGCGAGGAGCGCGGCCTGCGCGAGCGTCAGATCTTTGGCCGGGATACCAAAATAGGTCTGGGCCGCGGCCTCCGCGCCGCACGCCAGGTTGCCGTAGCAGATTTCGTTCAGGTACATCTCTAATATCTTTTCGCGCGGGTAGCGCCGGGTGATCTCCGCGGCCAGGAAAGCCTCGCGCACCTTGCGTTGGAGTGTCTGCTCCGGGCTGAGGAAGACCAATTTGACCAACTGCTGCGGGATGGTGCTCCCGCCCATGACGATCTCGCCGGCGCGCAGGTCGTAGTAAAGCGCGCGCAGAAGGCTCACCGGGTCCACGCCGGGGTGGGTATAGAAATTCGCATCCTCGGTGGCGATAGTTGCCTGGGCCAGATAGGGCGAGATGTCGGCGAAGGAGACGAGGGTGCGCCTGCCGGCGCTGGGGTCAAAGACCTCGTTCAGTGGCGTGCCGTCGCGCGCCAGAATCTGCGTGCTCTTGAAACTGGCGGCGCGGCTTTGCAATTCATCGGGCGAGGGGAGGGTGGAGGCAATGGCCGCATACCCCGTGATCGTCGCCATGAAACCCAACACGAAGACGGTGACCGCAATGAGTATCACCAGTAAAGCGCAACCCCAGCCCGATATGCCCCGCTTCTCCGGCTCAGAAGCCGGGGCGGGCACACGGCGGTACTGGTATCTGCCGTTTCGTGACCGAGATTGTGTCATATCCAACGATTCCCTTACCCATAATAACGGACCAACCAGCGTTTCGTTGTTCCTAAGACGGCGCGAAGGGGGAAAAGGTTGCTATCCCCTGCGTCGTGCGATATGCCTGCATTTGCTATCTTACCACGCCCGCAGATGGGTGCGCCGGAAGAGCCAGACACCCGCGGCGAAATAAACTACCGATAGGATAATCAAGGCGAACAGTTCGTAGAGGACGTCGCCCAAGCCCGCGCCCAGGCTGAGCACCTTGTTCAGCGCGACGACGGCGTGGGTGGGCGGCAGGATGTCGTACAATCCGATGGTGCGCCCGCCGATGGTGAACAGCACTACCTTGGGTACAGGGTAGATCGCGCCCGAGAAGAACATGAAAAGAGCCAGAGGGAAATTGGCGATGAGAAACGCCTGGTTGACGGTGCGCGAGAAGCAGGCGACAATCAGGCCCACACCGATGATGGAGAGGCTGGTCACGATCCCGATGGCGACGGCTACCCACAGCGGCCCCAGACTGCGGAAGCCTAAAGCTACGGCAGTGAGAAACGTGAGGATGACCGCCAGCGCGCCATCTACGGCCACCGCGGCGCTGATGCCGCCCAGGAAGTCCAACGAGGTCATGAGGGTGA
>JADYZS010000385.1 GCA_020853075.1 Anaerolineae bacterium
AAGCCATTGTTGTACCGGCGCGCTGGCCCGACGGCCTGACCGGAGAAGTCCGCCTTAGCCTGTACGAGGGGCGGCGCGGCTTCGTGCTCTCCGGCCAGGTGCCATCGCGCCCGGCTCCCGTGGTCGTAGATCGGTTGGGGCTCTTCCGCTGGACGCTGCCCAGATCACAGGCGGGTGGCTGGCGTCTCCTCATCAACTCCGGCCACCAGGGATACAGCGGCTCCGTAGGGTTGGCTGAACGAATTGAGGAATTGCCCTTCAGCCAGGACGTGACCGTGCTGCGCGGGCCACAGGCATCTCTGGCGCTGGGCAACGTCACCCTCAAGCGCACCAACGCCTTCTTCCAACGTTCCCTCAGCACCGAAGATGAGGTCGTGGTGACGGCGTTCCTGGCCTACGGCGGGATGAGCCTCCCCGCGGGTCAGCCGTTGGCGTTGGAATCGGTCCTACTCTATCCAGACAATGAGCCGCTCCACGCGTTGGAAGCCTGGGCCGATAGTGTGGTGGAGATGGTGCGGCCTCGCTTCAGCAGGTCTCGCGTGGGCCTCTACAACCAGTGGTATGCCAACTGGACGCCCGAATCCGATTTTGGCTCGGCGGCCCTGATTTTGCAGGGAGCCGAACAGATCATGGCGTCGGGCCTGATCCCCTATGGCGTATCCTACCTCGGCAGCGGCGTGTGGCACAACCGCGCGGCCTTCGGCGAAGAGGAGCCGTGGCCCGGCCTCTTCCCGCAAGGGATCGGACAGGCGCGCGAGCAGGTGCAGGCGAGGGGCATGGGCTTCATGCACGGCGGCTTCTTCAGCAAGGCCAGTTCCTGCGCTACCCTCTTCCGCGAGCATCCCGAAAGGATGGCGCGCGACGACGCAGGCGCACCGGCCAAGATCGCTGACGAGTCGTGGGGCGCGTGCCGCTATCCCTACTACGTTCCTGACATCACCTTGCCGCAAGTGCAGGATTGGCTCCGCCAGGTGTGG
Source organism: Anaerolineae bacterium (assembly GCA_020853075.1). Taxonomy (GTDB): domain Bacteria; phylum Chloroflexota; class Anaerolineae; order JADYZS01; family JADYZS01; genus JADYZS01. The sequence continues at coordinate 978 of JADYZS010000385.1, forward strand.
CAGAAGATACACGCGGCCTCAACCGGCTACCATTGGTTGGACTTCTTCGGCGCCGGCACGGGCATTGACCTGAACCTGGAGCATCCCAGGCGCATCTATTTCGCCGATCCGTCGTGCTCGTTTCCCTTTGAGACCGACCGGCTCAACGTGCAGGTGATCCGCCAGGCGGTGGGCGACGACGCCATCATCGGCACCTATACCTCGTCCACCTTCAACCTGATCGGGCTGGTGGATCGGGTGCGCCTGGCGTTGGACGTGGGTGGGCTGGATCATCTGGATGCCGCGAGGGGCGACGCAGGCACGGGCAACGTGGCAGCCAGGGAAAAGGCCGACCGCCGCTGGCACCACGTGGAAGCCGTCGCGCGGAACATGGCCGCCAACTACTTCTGCCACAACCGCTTCTGGGTGAACGACCCCGATCCGGCGATGGTCGGCATCCACGACCGCGCCGACACTGTAGAAGAAGCGCGCGTGCGCTTGATGATCGTGGCGAACAGCGGCGGCTTTGTGACGGTGGGCGAGCCGCCGGACAAGATGCACCCGCGCCGCCTGGCTCTGCTAAAGACCCTCTTGCCTGTCTATGGCGAGGCGGCGCGCCCTCTGGATCTCCTGGATCGGGAGGTGGCGCAGGTGTACGACCTGGCCGTGTGCACCCATTGGGATCGGTGGCACGTCGTCACCCTCTTCAACTGGGGCAACGTGGCGGCGTCCCACACGGTTCTGTTGGCCGCGCTCGGTCTCGGCGGGCCGCACCACGTCTATGAACTGTGGGAGAGGCGTTACCTGGGCGTGGCCGGTGAAGCCTTTGAGGCGATGGTACCGCCGCGCAGTTGCCGGGTCTTCTGCGTGCGCGCGGCGCGGCCCTATCCCTGGCTTCTCTCCACCGATCTCCACGTGACGCAAGGCGGTGTAGAGGCGAGCGCGGTGGCGTGGGATGCGGAACGAATGGCTGTAAGCGGGCGCGCCTTCCGCCACGATGGCGAAGGGAATCTCTGGCTCAGCGTGCCTGCCGGATTTCAGGCGCGCGCGGGCGGCGAAGCGGCGCTCACGCCGCTGGCCGGTGGCGTCGTAGGATTGCCTCTGAAGTTTGCGGGCACGGAAGTGGAGTGGGAAGTGCAGTTTGTCAGAGATGGTGCATAGGTCAGATGTTGAACCGCGGAGAGCGCGGAGTAGGTCATAGAGAGCTTGTCTCAGAATTTGAGGGTGTAGTAGATATAGTCAGCGGATAGGTAGCGGATTAGCGGATGGCCTCCACCCGACCCTCCCCTGTAAATGAACAGGGGGTGGTGGGAAGCCCGCATGAGTACAAGGGCGAGGGGTTGGATACCCTCCCCTGCGCAGCGGGGGAGGGCAGGGAGGGGGCCTTCATGCGTGCAATCGTTATCTGCTAATCCGCTACGCCAAAGGCATCCGCTGACCCCTATCTACTCCCCCTATGGTTTTTAGGATAGGCTCATAAGGTAAATATCTTTATGACAGCATCAGCAAGAATCCCCAGAGTGCCCATTGTGCTCTTAGCTATAGGTCTCCTGATGCTGGCGGTCGCGCTGGCGGCTGCGCTCTGGGGCACGAACCTCGTGCAGCCGCGCGCACCCAAAGGGGCCGTGCTGGATTGGCCCACCTATCGCCACGATGCGCAACTCACCGGCCATAGCCCGGCCCGGATGCAGGTGCGCGCCCCGAAGGTGAAATGGGAGATCCCCCTGGGGAGCCAGGTCGGTCTCGTCCTGGCCCACGACGTGACCGCAGCCCCCGGCTCGGAGATCCTCACCCTGGAGGGCGGCACGGTGGTCTGCCGCAAGGGGAACGGCGAGGCCATCTGGCGGAGCGAAAACGTCGTCGCCCGCGACCTCATCGGCGTCTATGATCTGGACGGCGACGGCCAGCGCGAGGTTGTGGCAACCGCCCTGCCCGCCGACGTCGTGATCCTGGCAGGCGCGGACGGCAAAACCCTCTGGCGCTATCGGCCATCGGAGGCCGGCTCCGCCCTCGCCTATTCCGGCATCAAGGTAGGTAAGGTAGCCCCCGCCGAACAGGGCCTGCAGATTGTCGTTTGGGCCCCCAAGACGAATCTGGGGCGTGTGCTCGCTTTCGGCAAAGGCGCGTCCGCCGGGCGAGAACTGGTGGTGCTAGATGCCACCAACCCCGACAACGACGACGTGCAGTTCCCCATTGTAACGCTGATTGACATTGACGCGGATGGCGTGCTGGACGTCGCCACGCCGGGCTGGGGACACCTCTTTGTTTTTGATGGCACGACGGGCCAGCAGAAGCGGGTGGTGCAATGGGCTTCGGCGGGGATGCAGAAACGCAATTACGGCCATTTCGCCTGGGGCAACATAGACGGCGACGCCGCGCCGGAGGGCATCCTCCTGGCCGATGGCATCGTCAAGCATTTCGCGGTTATGGAGAATGACGGCACGCAACTATCGCTTCTCTGGGATTATTTCTACGAGTACGTCTATGGCGACAAGGGCGATCGCATTGAGCCGCGCCCGGTGACGAACTCGGTCGTGGACGTGAACGGCGATGGCAAGGTTGAGATCGTGGTAGGGCTTTACAATGCCACGGAGGACAACGCCTGGCATACGCTGGTGTACGACCCGCGCACCGAGCCTAAGACGCCACTACTTGACCTGCCGGGCAAGTACCTGTGGGGCGCAGAGGACGTGGACGGTGACGGGCTCCCTGAACTGCTACTGAGCGATGAAACGGCGCGGGTGGCGGGCTCCCTGGAGACGGTTTCCATCGTGGCTTTGAGCGACGGGGAATGGCGCGAGATCTGGTCGGCGCCCAGGGCCCACTTCATTGAGGAGACGCACCGCGACTTCCCCGACACCGTGAACTCCATCTCCTACCATGCCCGCTCGGACGTCTGGGTGGCCGACGTGAACGACGATGGGCACAAAGAACTCTTCATCCGCCAGGACACCGACGGCGACGGAGGGGCGGACATGCTGGCCGCCTGGTCGTTTCCGGGACGCCAGTCGCGCCTGTTGTGGCAAAAGCCTACCCAACAGGTCGGTGCCAACGTGCTGGACGTCGCAGACCTGGACGGCGACGGCCAGATGGAACTCCTGGTCAACGTGGGGAACGGCGAGGTCGGCATAGTGAGCGCGAAGGGCGACATGGGTGCGCGCTTCGCGGCCGGTGGGTTCGGCGGCGTCACGCCCATCGTCAGCGACCTTGACCTGGATGGCAAGCCGGAACTGGTCGTGCAGACCGCGCGCGGCATGGTCGCGGCTTTCAACGTGCCGCGCGGCAAGGCTACCCTACGCTGGCAGGTTCCCGGCTATGGGCGGTCTATCTACGGGTTGAACCGCTCCGTCGTGGCCGCCGACTTGAACAGCGACGGTAAGCGGGAAGTTCTCATCGGCGAAACGGAGAAGGATGAGCCGGTGCTCACGGCGTTGGACTCCGATGGACGCCCGCTGTGGCGCCACCCCTTCTCCGGCTTCCCTGCGGGCAACAGCAGCACCCGTGGGTTGTACGAATGGGCGGTGGGCAGGTGGGGGAAGAACAGCGGCGCCGGCCTCTATGTGGCCCTGGCCCGTAATGGCTTTGTCACGCAAGAGAGTTATGCGCTGAATGGGGCCGACGGGGTGGAACTGTGGCACCAGACTCTGTTGACTCAGCAAAGTTTCGGCCCTATCGGCAGCGCAGCCGTCTATGACGTGAACGGCGACAGCGTGGACGAGTTTGTCATCATGGCGAAGAACATCTTGGGCATCGTAGATGGCAGCACCGCCAACCCCTACACGTTGCCGCGTCCTGTGGACGTGGGGCCGGGCACCGGCTTCGCCGGCTATGGCACGCCGCTCATCGTGGACCCGAGAGGCGACGGCAAGCCGGCGATCCTCCTGGGTGCTAACTATGGGGGCCAGGGCCTGTACAACTTTGACGGCGTGGCGCAGTGGTGGGTGGACGCTTACGAGTTTGACGTGATGGGGCGCATGCCCGGCGTGGCCGACGTGGACGGCGACGGCGTGGCCGAGATGGCCGTAGGCTTTTCCGACGGCAATCTGGTAGTCTATGACACGGCCACGGGGCGCGAGGAATGGCGGCTGGATGCGAAGTCGGTCACCACCGACATTATCAGCGCCGACGTGAACGGCGATGGCCGTCCTGATTTCCTCTTCGGTACGCAGGATGGCCGCCTGTGCGCGGTGTCTGGCGATGCCAAAGAGGGCGGGCGCTTCCTGTGGCAACTCAATCTGGGCTTTGAACTGTCCAGCCCTATCGTGGCCGACGCCGATGGTGATGGCCGCGCCGAGATACTGCTGGTTGCTGCGAACGGGGTGCTGTACGCGGTGCAGTAAGCATGAAGAGGAACGCAATGCCAACCACTCCAACGACCCCCGCCTTTACGCTACGCGGCTGGGGATTGTGCAATTACATCCCGAACCTGTACGTCTGGTTTGACGTGCCCGACGTGACCGCAGCCATCGCGCCGCGCCCACTCCTTTGCAACAACGAAATCGGACGCGGTGGAGTCGGATTGGAGCCACTGCGCACTAACTTTACGCGCGTGCAGCGGGTCTATGACGCGTTGGGCGCGGGCGACCGCTGCGAACTATACGCGTTTCCTGCGCCCTATCACGTCTTCAGCGGCGAGCGGGCCTACCCGTGGCTGGCGCAGTGGTTATGATTCTGGAGGCATACCCTTCTACCAGGAGCACGGTCTCATGTCCACGATGACCCCACGGCAGCGGGTGCTGGCGACCTTGCGACGAGAAGAGCCCGACCGGGTTCCCCGTGAACTGGTCTTTGGCTATTTCACCCCCGCGCTGATGGAAATCTTCCGCGAGAAGACCGGCGCGGAAGACCCGGCCGAGTACTGGAACTTTGAGGTGCGGCCGGTCAGCTTCCGCTACCCCGACCCCGCGCCGCGCATCCTGGAACTCTTGGGGCCTCTGCCGCCGGGCGCGACGGTGGACGCCTGGGGGATCGGTACGGTACCGGGCTCCTTCTATCACTTCTGGCGTTTTGTGCACCCTCTGGCTTCTGCAACCACCGCGCGCGAGATGATAGACTATCCCTTGCCCGATCTACAGTCGCCGCCGGCCTGGCAGCACCTGGGCGCGGAAGTAGCCGCTCTCCACGCCCGCGATCTGGCTGCGATGGGCGAGTTGTACATTACGATCTTTGAGATCGGCTGGTACATGCGAGGCATGACGAATCTACTGACCGATTTCGCCGTCAACCCGGAGATGGCGGAGGTCCTGGTGGACCGGATCACCGCTCTGCGTTGCTTCCAGGCGGAGAAATTCGCTCAGGCAGGCGTGGATATACTGCGGCTAGGCGACGACGTGAGCCAGCAGCGCGGCATGCTGATGAGCCCCGCCATGTGGCGCAAGTGGTTGAAGCCCCGCCTGGCAAAGGTCATCGCGGCGGCTCGCGTCGTCAGGCCGGATATCCTGGTCTTCTACCATTCGGACGGCGATTGTCGCGCCATCGTTCCGGAACTGATAGAGATCGGCATCAACATCCTCAATCCGGTGCAGCCCGAATGTATGGACCCGGCAGAGATGAAGCGACTCTATGGCGACCGGCTGGCTTTCTGGGGAACCGTCGGCACGCAGACCACCTTCCCCTTCGGCACGCCCGCGGAGATGAAGGCTGTGGTGCGCGGGCGCGTCCAGACGGTGGGCCGCGGCGGTGGGCTTCTGTTGGCTCCCACCCATATCCTGGAACCGGAAGTTCCCTGGGAGAATATCATCGCCTTCTTTGCGGCGATTGACGAGTTTGGTGTATATGAGAACTAGAAGCAGTCATCCAAAGATACCTCTTAACCGCAGAGAGCGCGAAGAACGCAGAGGAATGATGTTGAATCTCTGTGCCCTCGGCGATCTCTGCGGTTAGACAAACCAATTGGGAGGCTCAACGATGAAATCACTGAAGATCGGCCTGGTTGACCTGGATACGTCCCATCCGGGGAGTTGGACGCCCATCCTCCGTGACCTGGGTCACGAGATCGTTGGCGTCTTTGATGGCAGCACCGTATGGCCTGCCGGCTACGCGGCCCACTTCGCCCAGAAGCGTGACATCCCTCGCGTTTTTGAGAATCTGGACGAGATGGCCGAGGCGGTGGACGTGGCGATCATCCACGCCTGCAACTGGGATTTGCACGTGGCGCGCGCCGAGCCTTTCGTCAAGGCGGGCAAAGGGGTGCTGATTGACAAGCCGCTGGCCGGCAACCTGCGCGACATCAATACGCTCCTGGACTGGGCAGGGATGGGAAGGCGCATCCACGGCGGCTCATCCCTGCGCTTTACCAACGAGGTGCGCGAGTATCTGGCACAGCCGGAGGGCGAGCGGGGGCGCATCCATACCGTCCTGGCAGGGTGTGCCGTGGACGACTACTTCTATGGCATCCACGCCTACGCCTTGCTGAGCAGCCTGATGGGGCCGGGCGCCGAGCGCGTGCGGTATCTCGGTACCGCCGTTCAGAAGTTGATCCAGGTGACGTGGAAGGATGGCAGGATCGGTCTCCTCTCCATCGGCGCGCAGCCCGGTTACCTGCCGTTCTATCTCACCATCGTGACCGACAAGGCGGTTAAACACCTGGAGGCAGATTCCAACAAAATTTATCGCTCCCTCCTGGAAGCCGTGTTGCCCTACCTGGGAGGCGAGGTGGAGAAACCGCCAGTACCGCTGCGAGACCTGTTGGAAGCAGAACTAATCGGATTGGCCGCGCGCCGGTCCTGGATGCACCACGGCGCGGAGGTGTTCCTGACCGATTTGCGGCTGGATGATGACGGCTACGACGGCGGGGCCTTCAACGCCGAGTACCGGCGCGCGAGGATGATCGCGACCGAGAACTTCCGCGTGTATTAGTTGGGTATAGGAGCCAGCAGCATGGACACCACCTTGACCCCTTGCACCTGGAAGCACGGCAAGCGTTGGGCTTATACCGTCACCTACGATGAGGCGATGGCCGAACTGTTTGACTACACCGTGCCGGTACACGAGGAATTGGGCATCCCCGGCCACGTTGAGGTTGTCGTGGGGCACATGGGGAAGGTGCGGCAGATCGGACAATCCAGTTACAACGGCTATCACCACATGGATGCCGGACAGTTGCGGCAACTGATCGCACTGGGCTGGGGGGTCGGCAGCCACTCCTGGTCGCACGGGGTCGTGGCGGAGAATCTTGACCTGGAAGTACGGCAGGCGAAGCAAGTGCTGGAGGACGCTATCGGCTGCCGCGTCGTGACCTACGTCGCGCCCGGCGACAATTCCAATATGATCCCGCCGGTCATTGAGGCATTGCAGGCCGCGGGCTACCTCTCCGCGCTCTCCGTGACCGACGACATCAACCCGCCGGACTGCAATCTCTGGTTTCTGAACCGCAGCGCGAACCTGCACCGCGGCTGGGGGCCTCTCTTCTCGGCTTTTGACCCGTACCATCGCCTGGAACAGGCTCGCGCGCAGTCGGCCTGGGTGGTGGACTACTGCCACTGCCCGACGCCCCACATCCCTCACGAGAGCAAGGACGTCTATATCCACGAGCACCGGGCGCGGCTGGAGGCCATCGTCAGGTTAGGCGGCAACGAGGTGTGGCCCGCGACGGTGGAAGAAATCGTGGATTACGTCCTATGCCGCCGCCACGTTCGCATAGAGCCGGTGACTGGCGACACCGGGGAGCCATCTTTCCGCCTCTCTTTGCCCGACCTCCCTGCGCCAGTCACTTACCGCCACCTCACGGTGGACATCCAGATACCGCCGCCTTTGCGCCGTTGCCCGCAGATCATCGTCAGCGGCCGGGCGCAACCCGCGCTCCTGGTGGAAAGAAGCGTGGCGCGCCTCACCCTGGATTTGGCTCAGCCGGTCATGCTGGCGGTGACGGCTGCGGGGCAGTGATACGGGAGGACTATGGCAAAAATAGCAGGCAGGATCGCTGATAAGGAAAGCGGAGAAAAGATAGAAGCCCGCGTGCAGGTCATCTCGTCCGGGGGCGTCTTCCTGCACCCGGAAGACGCCATCCTGAAAGTTGGCAACGGCCTCCCCTTCTTCTACAGCGACGGCGATTTCGCGGTGGACGCGCCGCGCGGCATTACCCAGGTCCTGGTGGAGCGCGGCACCGAGTACGTGCCGGCCCAACTCAGCCTGGACGTCCCCGCCCACGGCACGGTTGCCGTAGATGTAGAAATGGAGCGATGGTCTGACCTGGGGGACAAAGGATGGCATCCCGGCAACACCCACATCCATTACAACCAGGATGAGAAGAGGCCGGACGAGCGGCTCCATCTGGACCCGCGCGTGGAGGATTTGCGCTTCACCGCCATCAGCATCCTGACCCGCCGCGATTTCCTCTACGCCAGCAACAAATATCCGCCTGGGGTGCTCACGGAGTTTTGCAGCGCGCACCATCACGTAGAGTGTGGCGAAGAGAGCCGCCATAACCAGCAGCCCTGGGAGATCGGCTACGGCCACATCATGCTCCTGCGCATCAAAGAGGTGGTACAGCCGATCAGCCGCGGCCTCCTGGTGGACGACACCGATCCGGACTACCCGCCCCTCTGCTACGCCTGTGACGACGCGCACCGCCAAGGCGGCATCGTCATCTGGTGTCACAACGGCATCGGCATGGAGGCTCCCGTCGCGGCGGCGCTGGGCAAACTGGACGCCTTCAACCTGTTTGACCCCTACTGGATGGACCCGGAGTATGACCTCTGGTATGCGATGCTCAATTGCGGCTTCAAACTGCCGGCGTCCACCGGGTCTGACTGGTTCATCTGCTCGGCTAACCGGGTCTATGCCTACACGGGCGGCGCGTTTGCCTACGCGGATTGGATGCAGGCATTGCAGGGCGGGCGCACCTTCATCACCAACGGCCCCGCCCTCTTTCTCAGCGTGGACGACCGGATGCCGGGGGAGACGGTGCCCGTGGAGCCGGGCAAGGAACTCACTGTCATCGTCTCCTGGCAGTCTCATTACCCCATCCAACGGGCAGAGGTCATCTGGAACGGCAAGGTGATCGCGGCGCAGCAATTCCGCGAAGGCTCTGCCGAGGGGCGCTTCAAAACCAGCGTCAAGGCTCAGGCGGACGGCTGGATCGCCGCGCGCCTCGCCAGCCAATTCAGAGACACCTTCTTCCAGCCGGTCTATGCTCACACCAGCCCCGTCTATGTGGTGACAGGTCTGCGCCCGGTGGAGCAGCGGGAAGCGGCTGCGCAGTTTGATACTTCAATTGAGCAGGCATTGGCGTGGGTGAACAGACAAGGGAGGTTCCAGAACGACAAACAACGTAACGAGGTCGTGAACCTGTTCCGCCAGGGTCAGGCGGTGTATAAGGGACTTAGCGGCGGAAAGTGACCGGATTCAACCACAGGGGCGCAAAAAGAGTAAAACGTAAAAGGAGGTACCTATTATGTCTCGCAATGTGCGCATCAGCGCGATATCCCTCTATTTGCCGTCGCGCATCGTCACCGTAGAAGAGAACCTGGTGCGGGCCTATGCCGCCGTGCGCCAGGCGTTGGCTGAAAAACCCGACTTCATCTTGCTGCCGGAGTTCTTCGCTACCCTGGGCACCGACTCCGAGCGGTATGCCCAGACGGTCGTGGAGTGCGCCGACCGCTGGGTAGAGATCAACGCGCCCTTCCAGGAGATGGCGCGCGACGCCAATTGCTATATCATCCCCTGCGGCCCGCTGCACGACGGGCGCGTCGTGCGCAACGCGGCCACCCTCATCGGTCGCAACGGCGACGTGGTTGGGCATTACTTCAAGACGCACCTCGCGCCCGGCGAGAGCGGGATCAAGCCCGGCGACGGCTATCCCGTCTTTGAGACCGACCGCGGGCGCGTCGCCATGATGATCTGCATGGACATTCACTATCCGGAGATCGCCCGCATCTACGCGTTGCAAGGGGCTGAGATTCTCTTCTGGCCTACCATGTCGTGGGGCCCGACCGACCGCTTCTTGACCGTGTTGCTGGCCGCCCGCGCCATGGACAACCAGATCTATTGCGTCCATGCCAATTTTGCCGGTCTGCCCCATCTCCCCGGCAAGCCGAGAGGTCGCGCCTGCGTCGTGGGGCCCGACGGCGAGATTCGCGCCGACACGGGCCACCGGCCCGGCATCGCCACCGCGACGGTGGACCTGGATGAAGGGTACGAATACTGGGTGAAAGGCGATCTGAAGAAGCGGCTGCCCACGTTGAAGGAGTGTATGTTGGGGCTGCGGCGGCCCGACACCTACGGCGACCTGGTGAGCCAGGAGATTCCCTGGTCGCGCTGGCAGGTGCAGAACCCGATCCTGGTGGATCCGGGCAACGGGGATGCCACGATGGAACCTGCCCCGGATTATCTCCTCTCGCTGGGGCACGGTTAGAACGACCTCCCTGCAAGGACATTAACAAAGTAAAGCGTAAAACGTAAATCATGAATGACCAATCAATTCGTAGGATCAACGTAGCCGGTTGGGAAGCGGTACTGGCCTCTGGCTGGGAGGTGCGGGGCGATACCGGACGTTGGGAGGCTCGCGACGGCGTGTTGCACCTCCGGGTGGACGATGGGGACGCAACCCGCTGGCTTGAGTTGTCGCTTCCCGGCGAACCGGGCATCCAGGGCGATTTCGCTCTGGAAGTCAACCTGCGCTTTCTCTCCATCGGCAACGTGGACGACGATACGAACGAAGCGTCCCATCTGACGTTGGAATTGGGAACTGGCGGCCCGTCTGGTGTGGGGATGCAGGTGCTCCTGACCGGCGACCGCTACATGGTGGATGTGGATCGCTCACCCCTGCAATACATCATCTTCCGCTCGCTGCCGGGCGAGTGGCATCGCTGGCGATTTGAGGTGCGGGCGGCGGGGCAACAGGTAGCCCTGGTGCGGGATGGCGAGTACATCGGTCTGCACGCCCTCCACGGCGAACGCTCACCCGGCCTGCGTCTCCAGGTGCACGGCACGGCAAAAATTCCCGCCATCGTGGAATTAGGCGCGGTCTGCCTGGAACCTCTGCCTGCCGAGACGGCGGAGCCGGAGCCCGCGCCACGCCCTCAGGAGACGATTCTGCCGGGCGAATGGCCGCTGTTCCGGCGCGACCGCGTCCTCTCGGCACACTCGCCATTGGTGGGCGCGTTCGGGCAGAGGTCGCCCGCGGTAGCCTGGTCGTATCCCCTGGGCGGTTGGGACGGCGACGTGTACGTGGCCGATTGCAATGGCGACGGCCAGGATGAGATCCTCGTCGCCTTCGCCGGCAGCCTGGCCGCCTACCGGCCCGGCGGCGCGAGGCTGTGGCAGCGGGCCCTGGATGCGCCCATGATGTACGGCCTTTGGGATCTGGATGACGACGGTCGCCTGGAACTGGTTGTCCTCGCGGGCACGCCGCGCCACGTGGAGGTGTTGGACGGCGCCACGGGCACGACGCGCTTCGCCTGCGCCCACGACCCGGACTACGACGTGCTGGGCTTGCGGATCGGCAAGTTAGACCCGGCGCGCCGCGGCTTGCAGATGGTCGTCTGGTCAGCCCACGAGATCGGGTACTGCCTGGGGTTTGACGAGGGCGCGGAGCGTGGCCGCGTCATCTGGACCTACGACTACCAACACTTCAACTTCACGCCCGAAGTCGTGTTCGCGGACATGGATCGCGACGGCCTGCTGGAAGTCGTCCTGGCTACTTATAATTCCTTCTTCGTTTATGACGGGCGCAACGGCGCGGTCAAGATGTCGTTGGATGAGCACCTGGGTCGCAACTACGGACTCTTGATCGTGGAAGACGTCGACGGCGACGGCTACCCTGACATCGTGATGCTGGCCGAGCAGTTGCGAGAGCACGTCTGCGTCGTGCGCAACGAGGGCGGCAAATCGCTGCGCCTCCTGTGGGAGAAGTTCTACGAGCAGAACTACCCGGTTGACCAGAAGGAACTGCGCACACTCCCCGGCTCGGTGGGCGATTGGGACGGCGATGGCCGGGTAGAGGTCTTGTACGGCGCCTATGACGAGACCGATAGCGATACCTGGCGCACGCTCCTGGTGGATGCGCTCACTGGCGAAGTCAAGGTGTCGCTGGACGGCTACTACCCGGTGACGCTGGACACAATAGATGGCGCGCGCGTGGCCTACCTCGCGCCGATTGAGGGACGAGGGAAGCGGTTGGAGGTCGTCACCCGCGTCGTCACGGCCACCGACCGGGAGATTGACAAGGGATTGCATCTCTTCTCCTTCGCGGGGGGCAAGCCGGTTCTCCTGGTACAACTGCCGGATGGCGCGCCGCTCCTTGACCGTTCCTGGCGGGCTTACCGCCCGCACGAGTGGGCCATGTACATAGATGCGCGCACCGTGCACCATCGCCTGGGCGAGCCGGGCCTCTACCTGGCCGATGCTGAGGAGGGCGGCGGCCTCGTGGTGCGCTACGTGCGGGTGGACGCGCGCGGCGCATGGCGCGAGACGTGGCGCTGTGCCCTGACGCCCGATCTCCCTGCGGGCAGGTTGCTGGACGTGCGCGAGGATCGCCTTCTCTATGCCGGGTCAGATGCGACCCTCTACCTCTTGGACGAGAGCGGCAAGGTATTGCTCACCTTCCCCGGCGGCGGCATCACCGGCTATCCTGTGGTGGCCGACCTGGGGGATGGCCCGCGCCTGCGCGTCCTGGTCAACGATAGTCGCGAGCGGCTGCTGTGCCTCGCGCCCGGCGACGACGGCGCGACTCCGACCCTGCAATGGGATGCGCCCTCTGTCGGGAGTTTTCAGCCCTGGAGCGCAGAGCAGGGGTTGGGCGCGCCGGCGGCGGTGGACCTGAACCGGGATGGCGCCAAGGAGATCTTGTTGGGGCAGCCGCCGCAGAACCTGACCATCCTGGATAGCAAAGGCCGCGTGCAATGGACCGGAGCACTCCCTGCCAAGCCTTCCTACTGGACTTATGGGAACTTCACGGGCCGCGCGGAGTTTGATCTCTACGCATCTTACACGACCGGCCCCATCGGCGCGCATAGCAGTGTCCTGCGCCCGTACGGCAACGGCAAGCCTGCCTGGGAGTTCGCCTGCGGCACGTATATCCCTGCTATCTGGGACTTTGACGGCGATGGGCGCGACGACGTCGTGACGCGCGACCTCTTCTGGCGGCACACGCTGGACGGGGCGACGGGGCGCGACCTTGTGCCGGTCACGCAGTGGGCGGGCTATCATCTTCCTACCATCATCTGGGGCTCCGAGTTCAAGGGTGGCGCGATGGTCCTCTGGCTCGGCGGCAACTACTCCCTGGTCGCCGAGACGCTGGCCGGCGAGCAAATCTGGTGGAAGCCTTTCATGAGCCGCTGGCACCCCGGCGCGGTGGCCGACGTGGATGGCGACGGCCATCTGGAAATCGGCGCGCCGACGTGGGGCCAGGTCTATCACTGGCCCGCGCCCTTTGACCCGCTCCCCGGCCTGGGGAGGACCTTCGCCTGCCTCGCGGCGGCGACCGGCGAGGTTAAATGGACGTACGATCCCGGCGTGGCGATGTCGGGTGTGGTGACGGCAGACGTGGATGGCGACGGCCTGAGCGAGTTCCTCTTCGGCACGGCAGAAGGCCACCTGATTGCATTGCACGGCGGCGCGGACGATAAGCGGCGCGTCGTCTTCTCGGTGCAACTCCCGGCGGCCCTGGGCACCCCCATCGTCTGCGACCCCACCGGCCAGGGCGGGATGTACATCCTGGTCGGCTGCGCTGATGGAAACCTGTATGCGCTAACGTAATACGTAAGGAGTAAAACGTAATTGATGGTTAACGACATCGTGATCCTGAGCGACGCGGCCAGCCGCGAGAACGCGGCATCCCTCACGACTTATGGCCGGGCCCTCGGCCTCTGGCGGATTCCCTACCGCATCGCGGACGCGGCCACTTTGCAGGCGAATGACCTCGCGACGGCAGCGGTGGTGGTAGCCGAGGACGTGCACCGTCTGCCTGCGGGCGCGGTTGCGGCTCTCACGCAATTCGTGCGGGAGGGCGGCAGCCTGATCCTGGGCGGGTTGGTCAGTATAGAGGCGGCGGGCGCGCTGCCGGAGCCCATCGCCACGCTGGCGGGGGTAGCGGGCTTGCGGTTGCGCGAGGCCGGCCCAACCTACCGCGTGCCTCTGGTCGCAGAGAAAGCAGATTGGTTAGCGCCCTGGGAGCCTGGGACTGTCCTCTTCTTCCACAACCCGGCCTACGCGACCGCGGCTCCCGGCAGGGACTATGATGTGACGCTTTCGCCTGGCGCGAGGGTCATGGCGCGGTCATACCTGACCGATCTCATTGATATAAGCGCGCAAAAGTGGGATAATTACCGTGATGATGGTGCGCCGTCGCTGGTAGAGAACCGGCCCTTCGCCAGGGGCGGGCGCGTGGTCTATGCGCCGTTGCCCTTCGGTCTGGTGGACGAAGCCCAGTACATGGTCAGCACCCACGGCGTCGTCCGCACCGACATGCCGCAGGAGAACCACGCGACGCTGCTTCTGATCAAAACAGCCGTGTGTGCCCTGGCTCAGGCCGCGGGCGGCGTGCTGCCGACCCTTGCCCTCTGGCCCAACGCGGCGAAGGCCGTTTTCAGCCTGTCGGGCGACGTGCACGAGTATCCGAACCTCCTGCATGGGAACCTGCGCTGCGAGTTCACCTACATCCCAAAGATGCAGGAACTGATGGCGAAGAAAGGCCTGGCGCACAAGTTCACCTATTACCTGGTGGGCCGGGTGGTGGAGTACCATCCTGCCGTCGTGCAACTGATCGCCGATGAGGACATCTTGGGGCACACCTACGCGGACTACGGCTACTACGGCGAGAACGCGCCCTACGAGGCGCAGGTGCAGGATATGGCCGCGACGCTGGCCGTTCTCCAGCGGATGCTGCCCCTGTGCAAATCGTTCCGGCTGGGCTGGCGCAACCATGGCGTGACGGGGCCGCAGGATAGCCGCCGCGCGATAGAGGAATTCGGTTTCCTCTACGCCAGTGACTACCAGTGTGCCGCCGACGTGGAGTGGAACTGGAAACTCTTCAACCACCGGATGGTCGTCCACGTCAACTATCCGATGAGGACGCGCAAGCCCGGCGGCGGACGCTATAACTTCTGGGAGTTGTCCTACTGCCCGACCGACATTGACCTGATGCAGCGGGCCGAGCGCAAGTACGACCCCGACGTGCGGACGTGGTTCCACTATCCGGGCGAGGCGCGCCGCGTCTGGTGCGGTTTCGTGGATCGGGCCATGCGCGAGGAGTCGGTGGTTCTTCCCATCTGGCATCCGTGGGCGTCGCTGCGCAAGCCGGAAGAAGAGGCCGAGGTAGCAGCCACCATAGACTACATGCTCCGGCAAGAGGGCGCGGCCTTCCTGACCAACTCGGAACTGGCCCTCTGGTGGGATGCGCGTGACCGCGCCCTCGTCCAGTTCACGGCAACGGCTGCGGGCTGGCAGGTTGATCTGGAAAACCCGCTGGATCGTGACATGAACGGCCTGGCAGTCGCCATCAAAGGTGGCGATAGGGTCGCCTCGGCGCGGCTGGGTAATGAGGCGTTGCCGGTGCGGCATCAGGATGGTGATGCCATCATCAGCGTTGATTTACCCGCACGCAGCGAGAAGAGGATTGTCGTGGGTGTGAAGGTGTGAGATAGAATTCTGGGCCCCACACAA
>JADYZS010000386.1 GCA_020853075.1 Anaerolineae bacterium
GATTTATTCCGTCTGGATCTGCCGTGTGAAGCACCCATCTATTGGAGCGCCCGGTACCAGACCTACACGCGCCAGTGGGTACGCGCCCTCGCGCAGCACCTTTATGTTGAGCAGCCAAGCATCGGCGCCAAAGTGGCCTTTATCAGCATGGCCCACGGTGTGGACGGTGAGACCCGCCCGGTGGACAACGACGACGAAGGCGATTTGCAGTCGCTCCCAGGTGGCTTCACCAGCCAGATGTGGGTGGATGCGGTCAACGCCATCACCGACATCTGGGTGGATGAGTTCAACGGCGCGGGCAAGCCCGCCAATGTCCCCTTGTTCATCAACTCGTCGCCTTTCTACAAATCTCCAAGTGAGCGGCCCGGCTTCAGCAACCATGCCGTCAGTCGCGGTGTCGGCATCGCCATCCTGGGCCTCTACCCGGACGGCAACTATGCCATCACTGGCAACAACTTTTCCGCCGCCTGCCCAACAACCACCTATTGCGGCCAATTGGACGCGATGGAGCGCTACAAACTGGTAGTCCCCAGCGCCTGGGAGACCTATCAGCACATGCTCCCCAACAACCGGGACTTCTATTGGGCTATCCTTCATTCCCTATCGCGCCACTCGGACTACGTGCGTCTCCGCCGCCAATTCGTGCGTCAGGAGGCCAACGGTCAGCCGGTGCCGGAAATCGTCTCCATCATTGAGAAGTGGGGGCCCTACTTCGGCCAAGACGTTTTCACCGCGCCTTCCGTTTGGGTTGCCATGCGCGAACATCGCAACCCGATGGAATACGGTAGCCAGGCTTTTGAGAACTGCCCGACGATGGGTTGCAGTTGGCCCATGTTGGGCAACTTTGAATATTTCATGAAACAGGTGGAGGGCGCGCCCAATGGCCGGACGGTCATTGAGACAAACACGGCTACCATCCGCACTTACCAGGCGCATCTGGGCCTGTGCGAGCCGGGCACGCAGGGCCCCCAAGATCCTGTGAATCCCGGCAGCCCATACCCCTGTAACACCGATCCCTACAATGCGAGCCTGCCCGCGTCCACTCAGGTCAATTCCTACCCTGGAACGGTCATCCTATCAAACATAGAAGCCTACTTCTCCCGCCGCACTAATGGCCCCACCAACTACCGGATGTGGTTTGACGTGGACAATGCCTTCATGGGCGCGGGAGCAACCTACACCGTCACGGTCAAGTTCTTTGATATAGGCGGCGACGTGTGGCGGCTCCGCTACGACACGGCCGGCGGCGGGCAATACGCCATTCTCAACAACCCGGCGGACCGTGCCCCCGGTTGCGATACCTGCGTGAAGAAAAATAACACCGGCAACCTGCGCACCGTCGTCTTCACCATCACCGACGGGCAGATTCCGGGCAACCTGGAAGGTACGGGCAATGACTTCTTCATTGACTCGCGCGACCAGAGCGGCGCCTGGGATGGCAACGAACACATCCACTTGGTGGACGCCAGAAAGACCGGCGGCGCGGAACCACCGCCCACCAGCACGCCGACCATCACGCCCACTCGCACCAACACCCCCACGCGCGACCCCTTCGCCAGCGACACGCCGACACCCATAGGGCCGCCGACCTCCACACCGACGCGCACGCCGACTTCCTTCTTCACCGCGACGCCTACGCCTACGCACACGCCCACGGCTACCTCTGCCGTGACCGCCACACCTACGCCCACCGCAACGGCCACGCCCGACTACGGCACCGTGCGCGGGATCGCCTACCACGACGTGAACCGGAGCGGCCTGTACGAGCCTAGTTTTGACCTCCCTCTGGCCGGGGCCGTGATCAACTTGCGTGACTCGCAGACCAACCAACTGATCTACAGCGTCACCACCCAAGCCACAGGCAAATACGTCTTCGCCGAAATCATTCCCGGCAGCTACGTCCTGCGGGAGGTAACAGCACCAGCCGGCTACGTCATCACGACCCTCAACAACCTGGGCTTCACCGTGCAGGCCAACTTCACCTTTGAGTGGAACTTCGGCCACGTACCGGAGCCGACGGCCACGCCGACAGCCACGCCCAGCCCCACGGCTACCGTGACGCCGACGCCGACCAATACGCCGACAAAGACGCCTACTCCCACCCCCACGGTCGGTCACATCGTTGGCGGCGTCTTCTGGGACGTCAACGGCAACTTCAACCAAGACGAAGGCGAACCCTCGCTGGCGGGGGCGGTCATCACCCTGCGGAAAATGCCGGGCAGCATCTTGGTCGGCTCTCGCACAACGGGTACAGATGGTGCCTTCGCCTTCCGCGATCTTGAACCGGGGCAATACTTCATGTTGGAGACACCGCCCACGGGCTACGGTTCCGAGCCTGGGGGAACCCAGGTCACTTTGCTGGTATCGGCCAACACCACCGTCTATTGGTCCTTCCGCAACTTCCCGATAGGGCCGACGGCGACGCCCACGGTGGGGACACCGCCGACCTCTACGCCTACCCGAACTCCTACGCCCACGCCAACGCGCACCCCAACGGCAACGGTGACGCCGGGTGGGCCGACGGCCACCGTGACCCCGACACGCGGCGTTGCCACCATCCAGGGCTTCGTCTGGCGCGATGACAATATGGACGGCATACGCGATCCGGGGGAGCCGCCGTTACCGGGCGTTCCCATCATCCTCTATGCCGACACCAACGGGAACGGCCTCTTGGATGGCGGCGATGAACAGCGCGGGACGAGAGCGACAGATAGCCAGGGAGCCTACCAATTCACCAGCATCATCTCCGGCAATTACATCGTACACCAGGTGAACCTGAACGGTCATTTCTCTACGACGCCGGACGTGGTCGTGTTGAATCTACCTCCTGGCAGCGTCTTCCCGCTGAATTTCGGCGACCGTCTCTTCTTCCGGATCTTCGTGCCCGACGTGAACCGTGACCTCCTGATCCTCGGCCCGCCGTGATGTGGGATAAATAAGCGCAGGGGCGTTCATTGAACGCCCCTGCGCTGCTTTTGTGGTCTGCCTTCCTCAACCTGAGCAGGGCCCCTTTAGTACTACAACCGCACTTGTCATGCTGAGGCCCGCAGTTTGGGCCGAAGCATCTCGGAGTGGTGTGAGATTCTTCGCTGGTCATGGCTCTAGGCGGCAGTCTTGGGGTTAACCCGCTCAGAATGACCGCGAGGCTATTTTCAAGTCAGCGGATGGCGACTGCCGCGCAAGAACTATCCGCTAATCCGCTACGCCGAAGGCCATCCGCTGACTCCAGCCACCAATCCTTTCAGGGTTTTGAGATAGTTTCTTATTCCAACGCCTCCAGGAACCCTTCGGGAATGTGCGCGCAATAAACGTGCGGGACGCCCGTCACGTCGCTGTTCCAGCCCACCGTCTTGCCGTCACCTAATAAGAAGAAGGGATGTGGGTGGGCATACTGTGCCGAGCCGAAGGTCGCGCCGCTGTTGCATAGAAGCCGGTAGCGGCCCGTCGCCACCGAACCGACGAATACTTTCGCTGTCCGGTTACAATCCGATATCCAGAACCTGCCATCAGGCGTCGTGTGGATGTGGGTGAAGCCTTCGCCTTCGCCGACGATGCGATAGGTCTTGTCGCCCGGCGCAATGACGGCGATGCGATCCTGAATCCAGGGCGACGAGATGCTCTCGCGGCGGTGGAGGGTCGTGATGACCTTGTTGGTATCGCCCACCCAACATTCATGCCCCTGCACCCGTTCCAGAGGCGACGAGCCGACGTTCAGACGCACGCAGCCGCTGCCGTCGTCGTTCAGCACGTGCAGGCTGGCCCCGTTATCTCCCACCAACCGGACGATGTTGCCGTGCTCATCCAGCGCGATGCCATCGTTGACCTGCACCATCACCTGGCGGTCCGCGTTGTGGCTATATTGCGGGTGGGCGTTGCGGGCATCCTTCCCCTCATAGATCATAGAGGCTCTCTGTTTAGCCAGGTCAACCATCGCCACGCCGTAGAGCCCCGAAGGCCCTCTGGCTGCGGCGAGGAAGCGCGTGCCCGAATAATCTACCGAGCTGATGCCTCCCACCCAACTCAGTTCCGCTGGTATAACGAAACATTCCTCGCGTTCAAAAGTCTCCGGCGACATGCGCCTGATGACGCGCCCCACCGAGTAGTAAAACCATTTGCCGTCGGGCGTGACCACAGGCGCACCCGCGCCTGCTTCGTCGGTGATCTGGCGAACCTTGAGGGTTTCCACATCTGCGATCCAGAAAGTCGTGATACCTCCCAGGGGGAGGCTGCGCGCGAAGATGAAGCGCTTGCCGTCGGGGGTACTGATGGGGGCTTCAGGATAGATATGATGGTTGATGCACGGCTGGCTGGTTAGCCTCAGGATGGGGATGCGGGTCTCAGGGGCATTGAATCGCTCTTGAAAAGCAACCTCTTCATCAAACACCCGGTTGCTTTCGCTCAGCCACAAGGAGCTTGCCGGTCTTTCCATAAAGGTAGATACTCCTCTGGATGCGATGCGGGCAAATCCCTACACAGACAGATCGGTCAGGAGCCCCGCCCTGTCTGCCCAATACATATAGCGTAGATTGCCGCGCCAGGAATAAGCGAGGACCGCGCCGGTCAACGACGGCGACCGGCTATTGGCGAAATTCTGACGATGGGCCAGCCAGCCGTCTTGCAGATAGCGTTGATTGCCGGTCAGTTGCCAGACGTAGCCAAGCGATTCAATGGCCGATCCTAAATAATAGTTCCAGCGATAGCCCGGACGGGTAACGTACATCAGCGCGCCGTCGGGGTGCGCACATTCCGTCAGCATCGCATCCGCGGCGCGGACGAGGCTTCGCTTGACCCGCTCGTCGCCTGTCATCTGGTGGTAGCGGCAGAGCGCGGTCAGGGTGATTCCCAGGTGCAGAGGCGACAGGATGCGTTGCCAATCGCCCCACCACATATCCCAGGCGCCATCCTCCCCCTGGTTCGCCAGCAAGTTCTCCGCGATCCGGCGACAGCCGTCCAGCCACTTCTCCTCGCGCGTCGCCTCGTAGAGCGCGGTGAGCGCGATGAGGGGCCAGCCGCTATCGCGCGACCCATGCCAGGAGACCGGATAAGGGTATAACCCCCAGCCGCGATCCAACATGCGCAAGAAACAGTCGCCGATGCCGCGGGCTACCGCCAACGCGCGCGGGTGGCCGCTGAGGTAGTAGTATTCCAGCAATCCCTCTATCCACATTTGGGAAGAAGCAACGGAGACGTTGACCAGCCCTTCGCAGTTGTATTGCACGTGCCCCGTGCCCTGCATGCGCGCGCCGCCCCGTTCCACCGGATCAAAGGTCGTGTGATGGATGGTGTCCACGTCCATCAGATGCCAGGCCGCGGCCTCCAGGTCTTCGTAGTACCACTCCTCACCTACCCGCGCGTATTGCAAGGCCAGCGCGTGGATCAGGTCGGCCTGGTTGTTCGCCATGTACCTGAATTGCTCCCACGCTCCTCCCACCTGGGGGCAATCGCCGTAATCAAGGAAGCCAGTGGCGCGATTGCCATAGTGCCAAAGGGTGAATTGTTCACGCAAGGCGATCTCAATGTGGGGGTAGCGACGCGGCTGGTGGGGGAGAAGCGGCCCCATGACGCCACTCTCCACGTACCACCCCGGAGCCCAGAGCAGAGGGTCCTGCTCGTAGCAGGTACTCAGTTTGTTCACCTCGGCCTCTTGCCCAGAGCCATGATGGAAGTGGAAAAGGACGCGGTGAGTGCGCGCCATCCCTTGATGCCAGTGCAGCGGACCGGCCTCAGACGGCCACAAATCCACCCGGATGGTATCGCCGGTGAAAACGATCTGCTTCGGATAGAGTTGCACCGCCCGCTTCACGGCCACGGTGAGGCCGCCCCGCTCGTCGCTCAGGTCAAGCCAGCCGTGGGCAACCTTGTGGGAGAGTTCGCCGGGGTAGGCGACCTCCACGTGGTTCCCCTGGGCATCGTAAATACGGAGACCGGCGAAAACACCGGAACTGGAAGCAGCATCGCCGTAGATGGAAAAAGGATCCGCGCTCTCATAGAGGTCGCGGTACGCGCCGCAGAGCCCTTTGCGTCCTGTTCCCACCTGCGGGTGAACCTGGAACCCGATCTGGTTTAAGTCTGTGAATTGCTCATCGGCGTCGTTGATGAAGGTGTATTCCACCTCTAGCCACGGCTGGCCGGCGTAGGCGTAAAGGCGGGCTTCGTAGCCAAAGAGTCGCTCGCCTTTCTCAGAACGATGGTCGCCCTTGACGTGGACGACGGCCCGGAGAGGGCCTTCTTCCTCCACGGTGACCGCGGACACTTCCCCCCACGCGCTGCTGAAAACCTGTCCGTGGGCATCTTCCAGAATGAAGCCCGCAGGTTCAGCCGGTGATAGCATCGTCTTGCCATCCAGCCACGCCTGCTCAATGGCGGGAAAGCCCTTGCCTAAGGAAAAGGTCGCGCGCAAAGGGCCGGTGTCAAAGGTGAAGTGGCCGCTTTCCCGTGTGACGGTGACGCCAGGCGAAACAGGGCTGCGCTGCACACCGGAGCCGTATTCCAACTGGAAACGGGCGATGGATTGCGGTTCCAGGTCGGCCTGGAAGTGAAGCAAGGCCCAACGCACAGAGCCATCGGGCCAGGGCGCGCCCAAAGGCTTCACCTGCGAGGGGAGTTCCTGGCCTCGTTCGTCCAGAAGGCGGAGATGGTCATAAGAGCGGAGCGCGCCTTGGGGGAAGGGGACTCCCCTTGTCACGGGCCACTTCTCGCGGCGGAGGCCGCTGGGTTCTTCCAGCCGGAAGGCGATGGATGGTGGTGTCATGGTTTTACCGGGGAGTTCACACGGACAAGTCGGTCAACAGCCCCGCCTTGTCCGCCCAATACATATAGCGCAGGTTGCCGCGCCACCAGTCCGCCAACGCCGTGCCGGTGAGCATGGACATTCCTCGGCTGGTCAGCCCGCGGCGGTGAGCCAGCCAGCCCGTCTCCAGATAGCGTTTGTCGCCCGTCAACTGCCAGGCGTAGCCCAGCGATTCGTAGGCGACGCCGCTGTAATAGTTCCAACGCCAGCCGGGATTATCCACGTACATCAGCGCGCCGTCGGGATGGGTACACTTAGCCAGCATGACGTCGGCGGCGCGGATGAGGCTTTGCTTTGCCCGCTCGTCGCTTGTGAGTTGGTGGTAGCGACTCAGGCCGGTGCCTACGATTCCCAGGTGCATCGGAGCCAGGCTGCGATGCCAGCCGAGCCATAAACTCCATTCCTCATCACCCTTCTCCAGCGAGGCCAGGAGCGCGTCCACGATGCGGCGACAACCATCCAGCCACTTTTCCTCGCGCGTCGCCTCGTAGAGCGCGGTGAGCGCGATGAGGGGCCAACCGCTGTCGCGCACACTGTGCCAGATTACCTTATAAGGCGGCATCCCCCAACCCGCATCCAGCATACGTAAAAGGCAGTCGCCGATGCCGCGGGCTACCGCCAACGCGCGCGGGTGGCCGCTGAGGTAGTAGTATTCTAGCAGACCCTCTGTCCATATATGGGAAGAGGCTACGGAGATGTTCTCCATCCCTTCGCAGTTGTATTGCACGTGCGCGTCGCCGTGGATGCGCGCGCCACCCAATTCCAACGGAGCGAAGGTCGTGTGGTGGATGGTGTCCACGTCCATTAGATGCCAGGCGGTGGCCTCCAGGTCTTCGTAGTATCCCTCCTCACCGACCCGCGCGTACTGCATGGCAAAACAATGGGTCAGGTCGCCCTCGTTGTTCGCCATGTAGTTCGCACGTGCGCCGCCACCATGTTGCGGATGGTCGCCATAGTCAAGGAAGCCGATGGCACGGTTGGAGCCGCGCCAGAGGGTATATTGGTCGCGCAGGGCGATCTCGATGTGGGGGTAACGCCGCGGCTGGTGGGGGAGAAGCGGCCCCATGACGCCACTCTCCACGTACCACCCCGGAGCCCAGAGCAGAGGGTCCTGCTCGTAGCAGGTACTCAGTTTGTTCACCTCGGCCTCTTGCCCGGAGCCATGATGGAAGTGGAAAAGGACGCGGTGAGTGCGCGCCATCCCTTGATGCCAGTGCAATGTACCGGCTTTAGACGGCCATAACTCAACCTGGACGGCGTCGCTGGTGAAGGCGAACCTCTTAGGATAGAGGGCAACGGCTTGTTTGACGGCCACGGTGAGGCCGCCCCGTCCATCGCTCAGGTCAAGCCAGCCGTGGGCGATCTTGTGGGAAAGTTCGCCGGGGTAGGCGACCTCCACGTGATTCCCCTGGGTATCGTAGATCTGGAGGCCGGCAAAAACGCCATAACTGGTAGGCTTATCGCCATAGGTGCTGAAAGGCTTCGCGCTCTCGTAGAGGTCGCGGTACGCGCCGCAGAGCCCTTTGCGCTCCTGCCCCACCTGCGGACGAACCTGAAACCCGATCTGATTGACGTCGGTGAACTGAGAATCAGAATCGTTGATGAAGGTGTATTCCATCTCAATCCACGGCTGATGGGCATAGGCGTAGAAACGCGCCTCGTAACGCCACAGGCGGCTGCCATCTTGCAAGCGGTGGTCGCCCTTGACGTGGACGACGGCCCGGAGGGGGCCCGCCTCCTCTACCGTGACCGCGCTCACCTCGCCCCATTGGCTGCTGAAGGTGCGGTTGAGGACATCCACCAGGAGGAACCCCGCCTGGTTTGGCGTTGCCAGCATGGGGCGGCCATCCAGCCAGGCCTGGTCAATAAGGGTGAAGCCCCGCTCGGTGAAGAAGATGGCGCGTAAAGGGCCGGTGTCAAAGGTGAAATGGCCGCTTTCCCGTGTGACGGTGACGCCGGGCGAAACAGGGCTGCGCTGCACACCGGAGCCGTATTCCAACTGGAAACGGGCGACAGATTGGGGTTCCAGGTCGGCCTGGAAGTGAAGCAAGGCCCAACGCACAGAGCCATCGGGCCAGGGCGCGCCCAGGGGCTTCGCCTGCAAGGGGAGTTCTAGGCCTCGTTCGTCCAGAAGGCGGAGATGGTCACAAGAGAGGAGCACGCCTTGGGGGAAGGGGATTCCTCTAGTCACGGGCCACTTCTCGCGGCGGAGGCCGCTGGGTTCTTCCAGCCGGAGGGCGATGGATGGTGGCATGATGCGTATACCTTTAACCTTTGATCGCACCCACGGTCAGTCCTTCGGTGATGCGATCTTTCAGGATGAGATACATGACCAAGATCGGAACCATGAAGATAATCATACCGGCAAAGAGTTTCGTATGGGTGGCCGAGTAGGTCGCATTAAAAGAAAGAATCTGCAAGCCGAGGGCGAGGGGATATTTCGCCGGGTCGCGCAGGTAAATCAGCGGTATCATAAACTCATTCCACTGGCCCATGAAGGTGAAGATGGCGATGGTCGCGATGCCCGGACGCGCCAGCGGGAACATGACCCGCCAGAAAATCCACCAGGCGTTCCCCCCATCTATGAAGGCCGCCTCCTCCAATTCGGTAGGGAGGGTCTCAAAGAAATTGATGAGTAGGAACATATTGAACGACAGGCCGCCTGTCCAAGCCAGCAAGAAGATCACCACATAGGTATCCACCAGGCCTATGTTCCTCATCAGGAAATAGCGAGGGACCAACGCCAGGTAGCCGGGGATCATGAGCGAGATGAGAAACAGATAATAAATGAGGTTTCGTCCTCTGAACTTAACCCGCGCCAGGACGTAGGCGGTACAGGCTGCGATGATGACGGCTCCGATGGTGCCGACGCCGCTATACAGTACGGTGTTCAAGAAATAGCGGCCCACCCGCATCTGCCGCCAGGCGTCCACATAGTTCTGCCAGGCCCACACTTTGGGGAGTGCCCAGGCCCCGTAGGTGAAGAGTTCGCGGTTAGGGCGCAGCGACATGATGAGGGCCCAGATGAACGTCAGGATGGCGGAGGCGCTGAAGGTTCCCAGGAGCACGTAGGCGGGCAGAGACCGCAGAAAGCGTCGCCGGCGATCCTCACCGGCCTGGTGCGCTTGCCATTGGGCGAGTTCCATACTTCGTACACTATCGGTCGCCATGTGCGCGCGTCTCCTTTCCTGAGCCTAATACTGAACGACTTCCCGTTTCGTCAGTTCGCGCGAGGCCAAAGTGAAAGCCATCACGATGACCATGAGTAAGGCCGCCAGCGCCGTGGCATAACCGAAGCGGCGGTCGGTGAAAGCCGTGCGATAGATGTAGGTCGCCATGACCTGCGTCAAGGGCGAGATGCCCCCACCCCCCAGCGCATAAATGAGGGTGAAGGTCTGCAAGCCGTTGATGATGAGCAACAGAAGCACCGTCTGCGTCGTGGGAAAGAGGAGCGGCCAGGTGACGTGGCGGAACAGGCTCCAACCGGCCGCGCCGTCAATCTTGGCCGCATCGTACATCTCTGCCGGGATCTTCGCCAGGCCCGCCATGAAGAGCAAGGCATAGAAACCCAGCGCGCTCCACAGTTGGACTACAATGATAGATGGTTTAGCCAGTTTAGGGTGGCCCAGCCAGTTCAGGGCCGTGACGCCCAACAGCCGCTTCAAGGGATCAACCAGACCGAGGGCCTTGAGCGCCTCATTCAGAAGTCCAATGGTCGGGTCAAGGATGAAGACCCACAAGAAGGCAACGATCACCAATGAAAGAATGGAAGGGAAATAAACTGTCGTCTTAAAAAAGCCGTGTCCCCTGCGCACGCTCATAATGAGGACGGCGAAGAGAAGGCCAAAGGGGAGGAGGGTGAACACGGTGCCGACAGCGAAATAGAGGGTATTACTCACCGCTCCCCACCAGCGGTCGTCGTTCATCATGTACTGGAAGTTGCGAAGGCCCACGTAGGTTTGCCGGGGGGCGATGCCGTCGTAGTCGGTCAGCGCCCAGTAGAAGGCTTCAATGTTGGGCCACAGGCCGATGACCAGATACAGGATGAGGCTCGGCACCAGGAAGGGCCAGATCAGTTTGCGGAGTTCTTTTTGTAGCATCGCGCCTCCTTGGTCATCGGCCAGAACACAGGTGGCTCTTACTGATGGGACGTAGGGGCATTCACTGAACGCCCCTATACAATCCCGCATGGGAAGACAACGAGGTGTCACCCCCGTCCTGGAAGGGTCGAAGGGTGGACAGGGTGCTTAGGTGATTTGTCTTACGGCGGCCCTCTCCCCAGCGAGGAGAGGGTTATAGCCGACTCCCCTCTCCCTTATTAGGGAGAGGGGAGGGGGTGAGGGTAGCGGCCAGGGAGGGAGATTACTTCTGGCGGCTGAAGAACTCGTCCCAGTCTTTCTGCATCTTCTCGGCGAACTGCTTGGGCGTGAGTTGCTTGGCGGCAAGGAGAGCCGCGTTGTCCCACGACTTGCTGCGCAGTTCTGGCGCTGTGTAGGAAAGGTTCTGGAAGGCCGGGAACCACAGCTTCATGCCGCTCAGGAGTTCACCCACACCTGGGATGTTCTCAGGGCCAGGGACACCCTTGATGGTGGAGACAAAGTCCAGGGCCTTGACGAGTTGGGTCTGGACTTCCTGGCTGGTGAACAACTTCGCGAACTTGACGGCGCACTCGGTGCTGTGCTGTTGCTTCGCCTTCGTGCCTGGCTTGTAGAGGCCGAGGGAGTTGATGAACCCGAAGGCAGCCTCGTAGGGAGTCTTGTCCTCGTAACCTTTGACGGTGGGGAAGTAGATCACCGCCTGCTTGAAGTCCTTGGGGATGGAGTCCTTCATCTCACCCATCAACCAGGTGCCGATGAAGATGTGGGTCGCTTTGCCGGTGAAGTAGGCCACCTGGTTGGCGGTGAAGTCGCCACCCACGTACCCGTCCACCGTGTATCCCTTGTCAATCATCTCCACCAACATCTCGGCGGCCTTGACCGGCTCAGGATCGGTCCACTTGTACTTGGGGTCGGTGCGGTTGTAGAGCGCATATTGGGCATCGTTCCCCATCAGGCGGAAGAGGATCATGTCGTACCAGTAGCCGATGTAGCCGTTGAAGCCGCCACCGCCGATGCAGGAGATGCCGTTCTTCTTTAGCGTCTCGCAGTTCGCCATCAGTTCATCCCAGGTCTTGGGCGGCTTGAGGTTGTACTTAGTATAGTGGTCTGTGTTGTACCAGAGGATGATCTGGGTCTGCTGGTAGGGGATTGAGCCCACGGACTCGCCGATGATCATCTGCTTCTGGGCCGCGGCATTGAAGGTATCTAGCCAGGTGCCGCCGGTCTGCCCATAGGCAGGCGTCTTCATGTCCTTGGCGAGATCGTAGTACAAGCCGGATTTCCAGAGTTCGCCGCCGCCGGGGGCCAGGCTGGTGCCGCCGCCAGCGTCAATATCCACTGGGTCGCCCTCCTGGGCGCGAAGAGTCACGGCCTTGTAGGCCTCGGCGCCTGGATACTCGGAATAGACAAACTTACATTCCGGGTTCTCCTGCTCCAGGCGATAGCCCACCAGGCGGAATTCCTTGCCGTAGGGCGCGTCCACGGGATAGAAGCCCGCAAACTCAACGACCTTCTTGGGGACCGGCGTGGCAACTACGACCTTCTCTTTCTCTACGACGGTTGTCTCTTTGACCACGACGGTCTCTTTGACGACCTTTTCCTTCTCTACCACGACGGTCTGTTGCACCACTTTCTCCACCGGCTTCTCTACGACGACGGTCTCTCTGATGATCTGCGGCGTCGGCGTGGCACAAGAAGCCAGCAAGGCGGCGATGACGATGAACGTCATCAGCACGAACGTCTTCCTAGCCATGAAGTTCCTCCTTGCAAGGTTCTCACTCTGGGTGAAGCCTCCACGACGTCAAGGCTCCACGGGCGGTTTGACGCCTACCGGCTATCTCTTTCGCTTTGGCATCCCTCCTTTCTTCTGAGCCGCCATCCCGCGGGGGCGGTACGTCTGACGGCAGGAACTTCCCAGGCGGGCTCACCATCTGTCATGCCGTCTCGCCCCGCGAGGGCCGGGGCTCGCGGCCCGAGACGGGGAGCGAAGCATCTCGGAGTAGGCTGAGATTCTTCGCTGGTCATAGTTCAGCGACAATGGTCTTCGGGTCAACCCGCTCAGAATGACAAAGAGCGGAAGTTTCTGAGCAGGCAGTGGACTTATCCTCTCCATGGGCCGGACACTCCATAGCAGCGGGCGGCACGAAAGACAAGAACCCGAGCCTCAATTGGGAGTGTAGCCCAGGGCCGTGGAGATGTCCGACGCCGTCTTCTTGACAAGCCCCGCGAGTTCTGGGACTTTTTCCAACGTGATGCGGGTGGCAGGCCCAGAGATGCTGATCGCAGCGACCACCTTGCTCCGGCGGTCACGTACCGGCGCGGCTACGCAACGCACGCCAGAGAACCGTTCTTCGTCGTCCAACGCGTAGCCCTGCTGGCGGACAAGTTGCAAATGTGCCTGTAGGGTATTAAGATCGGTAAGGGTGCGCAGGGTATATCCGGGTAGGGGTTCCCGGCTCAAGAGATTTGTGCGTTGGGCGTCTGGCAGGTGGGCCAGCAAGATTTTGCCCGCGGCGGTGGCGTGAAGAGCGTAGATGGCCCCGACTTCGTCAGAGACTGCCAGGACCGCCGGGCTCGGCTCGGCATCCACACAGACAACCTGATCCCTGACCATCACGACCAGGTTGACGCTCTCACCCGATTCATGTACCAGATGCCTGAGGCGGTCTCTGGCAACAATCCGCAGGGTCAGTCCATCCACGGCCCGGCGGCTCAATTCCACCACCTTGAGCCCCAGGCTGTAGTGTTTGCTTTCGGGGTCTTGCCTCACAAAGTCGCGCTGGGCGAGCGTGCCGAGGAGCCGGTGGGCCGTGCTCCGATCCACGCGCAGCAAGCCGGCCAACTCGGCCAACCCCATCGGCTCCGACGATTGGCTGAGAAACTCCAGGAGTTGCAGGCCGCGATCCAGGGACTGTATGTGGTTTGCGCGGGATTCCGTAATCGGCTTCAGCACCACGGTGGTCTCCTCCTCCGGGGCCGGCATGGTGCTATGGGTCTGCGCGAGGTTCTTCGTAGTATATTATACAATAATATTGTGTCATTGTCAACGGCTTTGTGGGCTTCTGAAGATGCCCGGTTCAGGGACGAATTATAGTCAACAAAACCGTGTGAAAGAATCTGAAACAGATGACTTGAGGGGGAACTTCACGTCATCCCCTCAAAAATGCTTGTTGACACACCGCCTTCTCTGTACTATAATGGGATCGTATTGCATAAGAAGCACGGACGTTGCGCTTTTTGGGCAGCCGATGGGTCTAATCACCACGCAGAAAGGGATCAATCCTCATGAAGACGCTCTGGATCGGCATCGTCGGCGCGGGGATCATGGGCGAGACACATGCGCGCGTCTATCAGATGCACCCCCAATGCCAGTTCGCCGCCGTCTGTGACCGCAATCAAGAGAGGGCACGCGCCCTGGCAGCCAAGTTCAACATCCCCAAAGTCTTTGAGACACACCAGCAAATGCTGGCAGGAGCAGACCTGGACCTGATCTCGGTCTGCACCCCCGACTTCGCGCACGCCGAACCGGCCATTGATGCCGCCAACCTGGGCAAGCACGTCTTGATTGAGAAGCCCCTGGCGGTCACCGTTGAGGACGCCCAGGCCATCATCGCGGCAGCGAACCGGAACAACGTGAAGATCATGGCCCAGTTCAGCCATCGCTGGGTTCCTGCTTATCGCCAGGCGAAAGACCTGCTGGCAAAGGGCGACCTGGGCGAGCCGGTCATGGCCTACACCCGCAAGAACGACCACATCTTCGTCCCCACCGAGATGCTCGGCTGGGCGGCCAACTCCACTTCGGCCTGGTTCCTCTCCTCTCACGACATTGACCTGGTCTGCTGGTATTTTGAGTCGGAGCCCGTTGAGGTCTATGCTACTGCCGTGCGCAAGGTGCTGGTGAAGCGCGGCATTGACACGCCTGACGCCATCCAGGCCCAAGTGCGTTTTGCCAATGGCGCGGTCGCCACCTTTGAGTCTTGCTGGATCTATCCCAATACCTTCCCCACGATGGTGGATTCCTTTGTGGAGGTCATCGCCACCGATGGCGTGATCCACCTGGATCGCAAGCGCGAGCAGATAGAGGTTGCCTCCCACAAGTCGTACCAATACCCGCGCAATCTCCTCGCCTACGTCTTTGAGGATGGCGAGGCCCACGGCGCGGTCACTCTCTCCATCAACCACTTCATCAAGTGCGTGCAGCGGGACCGGGAGCCGACGGTGACTCTGGCGAGTTCTTTGCAGGTCACCCGCATCCTGGACGCTATCCAGCGCTCCATCACCTCGCGCACGCCTGTACATCTACGAAACTGAGAGCCGGCGAAATGGACCTCTTTGACGTCTCCTGCTACATCGGGCGCTGGCCGGTGGAGCAACTGGCGTTTGATTCTGCGCAGGGGCTCCTGGCAGAGATGGATCGCCTGGGGATTGGCCGCGCCCTGGTCTGCCATACGATGGCCTGGCAGAATGTGCCCTCGGTTGGCAACCGCTTGCTGATGCAGGAGATCGCAGGGCAGCCCCGGCTGGAGCCTTGCTGGGTGGTGATGCCAGGTGATGAGGCGGGAGACGTCGCCGCCTTGTGCGCCGAGATGGCCGCGCAGAGCGTGCGCGCGGTGCGATTGTGCCCCCGCGACCACGTCTATCCCTTGACCGATTGGATGGCGGGTGATCTCCTGGCCGCTCTCAACGAACGGCATTACCTCGTCCTGTTGGATGTAGATCAACTCGTCCTGCCGACGGGGCTCTTTGACGTCAACCCGGCGGGCTGGCGCGAGATCGCCTGGCTCTGCCAGACTTATCCTGGTCTATCCGTCGTTCTCACGCGCGTCGGCTACCGGGCTTTGCGGGTGCTCCTGCCCCTGATGCGGGCCTGCCCCAACCTGTTTCTGGACCTGTCCTATTTTGCTACCCACCAGGGCGTGGAAGAGGTCATCGCCCAATTAGGTGCAGGGCGGTTGCTTTTCGGCACCAGCCAGCCGCTGGTGGATCCTGCCGGGGCGCGGACGCGCCTCGCCTATGCCGAGGCAACTCTTTTGCAGCAGGAGATGATCGCCCACCTGAATCTGGAACGCCTGCTGGATGGCGTGCGCGGCGTGCGGAAGCAAGGGGTCGCGCCTGTGATGGAATCGCCCGCCTCTCCCGGCGAGATGGCAGACCTGGCCGCGCTGGCAAAGGTAGGGCGGAATCTGCGGGAAGCGGGCATAGAGATCGTGGATGCCCACGCGCATCTGGGGCCTTACCGCAACTTCTACATCCCCGACAACGGCGCAGATGGCATGGTGCGAGCCATGGATCGTTGCGGCGTCGCCAAGACCTGCCTGTCATCTCATATCGCGATTGGCCCAGATTGGATTCTGGGTAACCGCTTGACCGCAGAAGCGGTGGTAGCCTACCCAGAGCGGCTGATCGGGCAGGCCGTGGCATCGCCCCACGAGCCTGCGCTGATCCGTGGCGAGTTGGCCCGCTGCTTTGACGAACTGGGGATGCGGGCGATCAAATTGCACCCCGACATCCACCAGTATGCCATCGCGGGCGCGGGGTATTTGCCGGCCTGGGAGTTCGCAGCCGAGCGCGGGTGTCCGGTGCTGGTGCACACCTTCCACGGTTCGCGCTACTGCGATCCCCCTGTCTTCGGCCCGCTGGCCGAGCGCTACCCCCATGTGCCCATTTTGCTGGTGCACAGCGGTGCGCAGACGGCAGCCTTTCCTGGTGCCATCGCGGTGGCCCGCGCCCACGAGAACGTCTATCTGGATTTGAGCGGTTCCTTCATCACAGGCCCCTGGATCGCGCGCATGGTGCGCGAGATCGGCGCGGAGCGGGTGATCTTCAGTTCCGACATTCCGTTTATTGATTTGCGCTACGGCTTGGGGCGCGTCCTTTTCGCCCCTCTGACGTCGCAGGAGAAGATACTCGTTCTCGGTGGGAATATCCGCCGCCTGCTGAAAGTGTAGAAACGCCTCTTCTGGTGTTCATCATGTCTATTCGTCTTCGTTTGACCCTATGGTACACCGCGCTCCTGGGCGCGGGTTTTCTTCTCTTCGGCATTCTCTTTTATTCCTTCCTGGGCCGCACACTGCGCACCGAACTGGAAGACACGATTCGCAGCCAGGCCGGTAGCGTCACCTCGCTCTTTGAGCGCGAGCCAGACCCCTTCAACGCCTTGCGCAGTGGCCGCATTAATCTTCCCTCTATCGTCTTCGCCGACCAGGTCTATGCCCAGGTCGTGACGCTGCCCGATGGGGCAGTCTTCGGCAAATCGGATAATCTGGGCAACGTCAACCTCCCCCTGCCCGACGA
>JADYZS010000387.1 GCA_020853075.1 Anaerolineae bacterium
CACGGCGACTATCCCGCCGTGCTGGAAGCGCTGGCCGACACGAGGCGCACCACCACAGCGGCCAGATTGATTATCTCAAGGGTATGCAGGCGTGATGATTCGGTAAGATCCTGTTTGATTGAGAAGGTATGATGACTATGGACTACGAAGCCGTTATCGGGCTGGAAGTGCACGCCCAACTCCTTACCGCCTCCAAGATGTTTTGCGGTTGCGACGCCGACGTCTTCGCCGCGCCGCCCAACACCCACGTCTGCCCCGTCTGCCTGGGGATGCCCGGCAGCCTGCCGGTCATCAACCGGCGCGCCATTGAGTCGACCATCATGACCGGCCTGGCGCTGAACTGCCAGATCGCCGAAGCGTCGGTCTTCGTGCGCAAGAATTACTCCTACCCTGATTTACCAAAAGGGTATCAGATCTCTCAATACGAACTTCCCCTCTGCCACGACGGCTGGCTTCTGATTGAAGTGGGCGGCGAGCGGAAGCGTATCGGCATCCGCCGCGCTCATCAAGAGGAGGATACGGGCAAACTGACCCACGTGAACGGCCACAGCCTGGTGGACTACAACCGCTCCGGAGTGCCGCTGTTAGAGATCGTCTCGGAACCGGAACTGCGCTCCGCCGACGAAGCCTACGCCTATCTGACCAAGTTGCGCACCATCCTGCGCTACCTGGGCGTCAGTACTGGCGACATGGAGAAAGGCGCGATGCGCTGCGAACCGAGCATCTCGGTGCGCCCGACCGGCTCCACAGCCTTCGGCACGAAGGTAGAGATCAAAAACCTCAACTCCTTCCGCGTCGTCAAACTGGCCCTAGAGTACGAGATCGCGCGGCAGATAGAGGCTCTGCGCCGCGGCGAGAAGATCGCGCAGGTTACCATGGGGTGGGACGATGCCCGTGGCCGCACGGTGGTGCAGCGTGTCAAGGAAGGTTCTGAGGATTATCGCTATTTCCCGGAGCCCGATTTGCCACCGTTGGAAGTGAGCCGCGAGTGGGTGGCGGAGATCGCCGCGCGCCTTCCCGAACTCCCCGACGCCCGGCGTGACCGTTTTATGGCTCAACACGGTCTCTCGGCCTATGATGCCTCGGTTCTGGTGGCCGACCGCGAGGTGGCCGATTACTTTGAGAGCGTCGTCGGGGCAGTCGGTGGCAAGGCAGATGCCAAGACGGTGGCGAACTGGTTCACAGGCGAACTCTTCCGCTTGATGAACGAGACGGGAACCACCATCGGCCAGGTGAAGGTAACGGCGGAGGCCTTCGCCGAACTCCTGGAGTTGGTGGCCGGGGGCACGGTGAACCTGAACACCGCCAAGATGGTCTTTGAGGAGATGTTCCGCACGGGGCAAGGGGCGCAGGAGATCGTCGCCGCGAAGGGTCTGGCGCAGGTGAGCGACCGTGAGGTATTGGAGAAGATGGTACGCGCTACGCTGGCCGCGCATCCCACCGAGGTCGCCAGTTATCATGGCGGTAAGACCACCGTGCTCGGTTGGCTCATGGGTCAGGTGATGCGAGAGACGAAGGGTAAAGCGAACCCTGGTGTCGTGCGAGCGCTACTGGAGGAGGAACTCAAGAGGAAGCCGTAAGAGATTGAGACCTATAACCTCTCCACTCTCCATCCCCCTCCTCTCCCCGCAGCGGGCGGCGGGAGGCCCGCAAAGTCCCGCTCTGCGGGGAGAGGAGGGGAGAGAAGAGAGGTCAGTCCCTACCCCGCGCTCGCGCCGCTGGTCTCGTCCTTCTTCGGCATCACGGCAGCCATGATACGGTTCAAGACTTCATAGACGAAGTTCTGCCGGAAACCCGCGATGCAGGCGAGGAGCGATGGCATCAGCCACGAGCCGACGCTGGTCGGGTCGGACGGAGGCACCGCCTGCAAGACCAGGAAACCAGCGGCGATAGCCAGGTAGATGATGCCGCCCAGCACCATCCCCATGATCGGCTGCACCACGTACCACATGACGTACTGGCGGTCAAAATCCTGGCGGTCTGCCACGTGCCACCAAAGGCTATACAGCGCGCCGACCGCGCCACCGATGCCGCCCCACATGAAGGTGCTCCAGAAGGGGAAGGCCACGGCCACCAGGCGCGGGTCCACGGGCGCCTCCATGACTTTGGTGAGCCACTCGGCCAGCGAACTGGTCGTCAGCAGGCCCCCGACGAAACCGAGCAGTAACAGGATGATGAAGAGGAATTCGTAGGCCATGATGCGCGAGCCATAGAAAGGCCCCCACCGCTCGCTTTCGGCCCGCCGCAGGAGAAGGGCTTTCACCTGTTGCACCCGATATTCCGCCTCCACGAAGTCTTCCGGGCGGCCCATGATGATGAGCCGCGCGTCTCGCAGCAACCCCATGGCCTGGTCGGAAATCTTCTGGTTCGCCCCCAGTTTCTCCACCACTTGCGTATATAACTCGTCTATCTCCGCCTCCAACTTCCGGCGGCGTTCCTCGTTCAATTGCTCCAACAAGCGGCGTTTCTCGTCGGGTGTGAGTTCCGGCAGCGGCTGCGGTAGTGGGGATGGCTCCACGTTGGGCGGCAGCGTCGTATGGGTGCGCACTGGCACGTCCATCAGCACGCCGCCGACGCGGATGCGCTCCGGCAGGCGCAGGGGCGGGCGCGGCACGAGGGCTTTAGAGGGGCCCTCCTCAGGACGGGAGGATGCTGGCATGGCACGGAGGGCAGGGCGCGTCTCTGCCGGGGGAGACGGCGGTGGTTCCGTCGCCGGTACAGGAGCAGGAGCGACAGGTGGCGCGTCTATAGCCTCTAACGGCACGTCAGCCCCCGACGTGGAAGGTGTAGGTGACGCCATTGCCCTCTGGCCGAGGGCGGGCGGGAGCAGGTCCACGGGGATGGGTGCGTCGTCCTGGGCTTTTGGCTCCGGCGAGGCAGCCGCGCGCTCTCCCCGCAGGAGGAGGTCCATCGGAGGCGCGGTGGGCTGCACGAGGGCGGGGCGCGGCGCAGAGGCGTTTTGCGTAGAGGCGGGCAGCAGCGCGCCTTTGCTCAGGTCCTTGGCGGGGAAGGGTACGATAGGTAACGAAGGGGATGCAGGCGGCTGAGGCCGCGCGGGGACAGGAGCCGCCTGGCTGCCGAAGAACACATCTCGGCCACGATCCACGGTCTTTCCTCCTGCCAGCGCGGCTATTCTGTTCCATCCTCATTATACCACAGGCGGCAAAATCCGCCAACAGCAACTAGACCTCAGTCTTATCAGGTCTATCTTAGCCCCTTATACGCATCTTCACTTCTGGGAACCACGCGGATGACCACAACCACCAAGATTTCGTCTCGCACCACGTAAACCACCCGATAGTCGCCCACGCGGATGCGATAAGTGTCAGGGGGCGCATCTTTGACGGGCAAGCACCCGAGAGGCCGGGGAGTCTCAGCCAGGGCGTCAATGGCCTCCTGCACCCGCGCCCACAAGGGACGGGGGAGCCGGTCTATTTGTTTGCGCGCCCGCTTGGTGACTTCAACGCGATACCTCACTCGCCGGCCTCTGCTCGCTCGCTCTTGACTTGTTCCCAGGGAATTGTCTCACCCGCCGCCAATTCCGCCATCGCCTCCCGCGCCAGACGGGCCTCCAGGAGGTCGTCCAGCGCGTCGGCCAGGGCCACGTACTCCTCGTAAGGCAAAACGGCAGCCAGCGGTTGCCCACGCCGCTCAATCACAAAACGCTCTCGGCCATACCGGGCGCGGGCCAGCAGTTCGGGCAGGGACCGCCGCGCGACGCTCACACTGATTTGGGTTGCCATCTTTTCATCCGTGATAAAGTCCCCGGCGGAGGGGATTGTACAAATGGTACGATTTGCTCTATTTATAGCATACGTTATACCGCATGTCAATATCCCCGCAGGGCTTCCCCTAAAGGTCTCGTCCCGGCCATCGGTTGGAAACCGATGGCGGCCTGTTCCCAGACTTCTCACACCCCCCGCCGCGCACGCACCGCGTCCGCCGCCAGGCCACGGACGGCCACCCGCTTGCTGCGGCCAGAGTGGCCGCTCATGATTTCCACGTCTCTCTCTCGTAACCCCAACCTCTGCGCCAGAAAGGCGATCAGAGCGGCGTTGGCTCGCCCCTCCACTGGCGGCGCTTGCAGCCTGATTTTGACGGCAGCACCATAAACGCCAGCCACCTCGTTGTGGCTGGCGCGCGGCTGCACGTGCACCTGGAAGAAGATTCTTTCGTCCTTGGTGGTGAAAAGGGGTTGGGTCATCTTAGGACAGTTTTTGTAGAGCCGCAGCCGGCTGCGGCTCTACAAAACCATGCTCTAATCCTTCATCACCGCGGGGAAGTATAAGCGGGCACGCGGCTGCACGCTCGCGCTCTCTCTCAAGGGCGCCAGCCCCGCGTAGCCGTCCTCCAGGACGATGGCGACGGTGACCTCTCCCCACATCCTCGCGCGGGCCGCGAAGCGCAATTCGGCAATCGCCTGCGGCGGCACGTTCCCCTGCCAGGAGAGGACGCGCGTCGCCAAGTTGTAGGTCAGCGGTCCGCCACTCCCCGCCCACAACGTCTCCGTGATGACGTCTAACGCGGCGGGGAGCGTGCCGGTCAAGGTCACGCGCGCGGGCGCGCTGCCACTGTTTATCACTCGCGCGGTGAAGGTCACCGTGTCACCTACGACCAGGGCCAGCGGCTCCGCCGTCAATGCTGAGGTCGTCAGGTCGGGTGATCGCGTCGCCGTGTGCGCCTCCAACCGGAGCGGCGGTGGCGTCCCATCGTCAACAAAG
>JADYZS010000388.1 GCA_020853075.1 Anaerolineae bacterium
GAATCCCAGTCAGAGGAGTCCGCCATGACTCGTCCGCGCCCCATCGCTCTCCTCATCGCCATCCTTGCTTTGCTCGTTATCACCCTTACGCCTGCCGCGGGAGCCGCGCAGCCATTTCCCTCTGCCGTGGTAGAGCCTGAACTATGGCAGGAACTCGCCGAGAAGAAGGCGACGACCTTCCTCGTCTATATGCGAGAGGAGGCCGACCTCAGCAGCCCCGCCGTAACCCAGGCGGTGGACAAACTGGCGCGCCGCCAGGCTGTGGTAGATACCTTGCGCGCTACCGCCACCCGCAGCCAGCAGGATATCCGCGCCTATCTGGATAAGCAGCAGGCCGCAGGCCACGTTTCGGCCATTACCTCCTTCTGGGTAGTCAACGCGCTCGCCGTCACCGGCGATGCGGAGACGGCGAGCGCCCTGGCCGCGCGCCCCGACGTGGCGCGCCTCACCGTCAACCACGTGCGCCCGTTGGAAAAACCGGAACGAGTAGCAGCCCCCGACATCGCCATGTGGAACATTGAGCGCGTGCGCGCCCCGCGCGTCTGGCAGGAATTGGGCATCACCGGGCGCGGCGTGGTCGTCGCCAACATGGATACGGGCGTCGCCTGGACCCATCCCGCGCTGCGCGCCCATTATCGCGGCTTTACGCCCAACGGCGTGGATCACAACTACAATTGGTTTGATGCCACTGGCACCTCCCCTGCGTTGCCTATGGACGACGACAGCCACGGCAGCCATACGATGGGAACCATGGTGGGCGAAGATAACAGCCGCGCCAACCAGATCGGCGTCGCGCCCGGCGCCAAGTGGATAGCCGTGCGCATCTTCACGCCCCAGGGCACGACCGACGCCTGGATTCACGCGGGCTTCCAGTGGCTCCTGGCCCCCACCGACCTGAACGGCAACAACCCCGACCCTGGCAAAGCGCCCGATATCGTCAACAACTCCTGGGGCTCCGGCAACATCGCCGACCCGACCTTCTGGAACGATCTGATGGCCTGGCGGGCGGCGGGCATCTTCTCCAGTTGGTCGGCAGGCAACCGTGGCGTGGATGGCCCCGGCTCCATCGGCGTCCCTGGCGGCTATCCCCACGCCTTTAACGTCGGCGCAACCGACCCCAACGACATCCTGGCCGACTTCTCCAGCCTGGGGCCGGGCTTCTGGACGCCCGCGAAACCCAACGTCAGCGCGCCCGGCGATTACGTCCGTTCCAGCGTCTTGGGGAACTCGTATGACTTCTTCAGCGGTACCTCCATGGCTGCGCCCCACGTCGCCGGCACCGCGGCCTTGCTCCTGGCAGCGGACCCGAATCTAACCGTCCCCGACCTGGAGACCATCCTCGCGCGTACCGCCTGGGATTTGGGCCCCGCGGGCTTTGACCCCGGCTACGGCGCGGGCCGGGTAGATGCCTACGCCGCCGTGCGCTGGGCCCTGAGCGGTGGTCGCCTGGGCGGGCAGGTGCGCGACGCGCTCACGGGCGCGCCTATTGCCCGCGCCCTGGTGGAGGGCCTGGGCGCGAGCGAACCTGCCTTCCGCACCGCCACCGACGATACCGGCTATTACGCGGTAGCCGTGCCGGGCGGCTCCTACGATGTGACCGCGGCGGCCTTCGGCTACGTGACGGCCACCGTCAGAAGCGTAGAGGTCGTAAGCGGTTTCCAGTCGCTTCGCGACCTGGCGTTGGCCCCCGCTCCCACGGCGCGCATCGGCGGCGAACTGCGCGACGCCTTCACTGGCGCGCCCCTCACCGCGACGGTACACTTGCTAGACACGCCCTTGGTGACGACCGCCAACGCCAACGGCCTCTTCCACTTTGACGTACCCGAAGGCTGCTATACCTGGCTCGCGCTGCGTCCCGGCTATCGCCGCCTGGGGGAATCTGCCGGGTGCGTGCAGCCGGGGCTTCCCGCCTCCTTCCCGGTGAAGATGCTGGCCCCCGCGCCTTCGCTTCTTCTGTTAGATGCCGATGCCTGGCTGGAGGACGATGCGACCGTCTATTTTAAACTCGCCCTGGATCGCGCTGGCTACCTCTACGACACGCGGCGCATCACCAGCACGGCCATCCTGCCAACCCTGGCCGAGTTGCGGGCCTACGACATCGTCATCTGGGCCCATCCGTGGGCGTCCCCCGGCGAGATTGATGCCATTCGGGAAGACCAGGCGACCCAGAATCTCCTCTCCGGCTACGTCAACGGCGGCGGGCGGCTCCTGCTGTCAGGCCAAAACGTCGGCTTCTACGACGGCGGCGGGCAGCAGGGCGGCGCCATTCTGCCGTATTACCGGAATGTGCTGCACGCCCAGTTTGCGGGCAACGTGGGCGTAACGGAGGCCACAGGTATCCCAGGGGAGGCGTTCAGCACTCTAACGGTGACCCTCCCTACCGTTGATTCTTATAACGCGCGCTCCGGCCTCTCGTCAGAAGAAATCGCCCCCGCGGATTCTCAGGCCGTTGCCGTGATGGAATATGGGCCTGGGGATACGGCGGCCTTGCGCGTCAGTAACGTAGGGCCGGGGCGCGGGCGTCTTCTCTACTTCGGCTTCGGGTTGGAGCGGGCGGGGCCGCTGGCGAACCGCGCCGAACTTCTGCGCGCGGCGCTGACCTGGCTGGCGCAGCCGTCGCTGGTCAAAGGGGTGAACGCCGCGGTCGCCGCGCCGGGCGACGTGCTGACCTATACGTTGGCCCTAAGCAACAGCCTGCGCGCGCCCGCCTTCGTCGCGAACCTCTCCGACCGCCTGGCGGATGAACTGGATTACGTGGCGGGGAGCGTCACGGGCGGCGCGGCCTACGATCCGGCGACGCGCACCATCTTCTGGTCGGGCTGGCTTACCCCAGGGGCCGAGAGCCTCTTTGGCTTCCAGGCGGAGATAGATTTAGACGTACCGGGTGGTGCGCGGGTGGCGAACCGGGCAAACCTGGCGACAGGCGAGTTGCTCGTCCCGGTTTCTGCCACTGTCGTGACCACCATCGCCGCGCCCGACCTGCGGACGTCGGTCAAAGAGGTAGATAAACTGGTGGCGCGCACGGGCGACACGCTCACCTACACGATTACCTTGCGCAACGACGGCCCCGTGGCCGCCCATAGCACCATCTTGACCGATCCGATTCCCGCCGGTTTATCCTACGTGGCCGGCAGCGCGACGGGCGGCGCAACTTACGATAGCGCAACACAGGAGGTTCGCTGGACCGGAACCATCTCCGCCGCCGTAGCCGGCACCGCTGCCTACACCTGGACCGATAGCACCAGGCCGGGCGGCCCCGCTTTCTCCTGGGTGGACATCAGCACCACCGGCGCCGCCGTCAGCCTCAGCGACGACCAGTTGGCAGGCCCCTTCCCCATCGGCTTTGCCTTCCCCTACTTCGGGCAGAGCGTCAGCCAGTTCTGGTTGAGCAGCAACGGCTGGATCGCTTTTTCCGCGCCCACCAGTTCATTCTTCAGCAACGAGAGGATTCCCAGCGCCACCGCTCCCGCCAACATAGTCGCCATCTGGTGGGATGACCTGCATCCCGGCTTAGGCGGCACGGTGCGCTATGGCCTGTCGGGCGGGCGCCTGGTTGTCTCTTTTGAGGGTGTGCCGCGCGTGGATGGCAGCGGCCCTTACACCTTCCAGGCCATTGTGGAACCCAGCGGTCAAATCCGGCTGCAATACCTGACGATGGCCGGAACCCGGTTGAACGAAGCAACCATCGGCCTGCAAGATAGCACCCGCACCCAGGGTTTCAGCATCGTCCACAACGCGGCCTACGTGCAGAACAACCTGGCCGTGCGCATAGACCCGCCACAGTCATTGAACCCCGGCACACAGGTCATTACCTTCCGTGCCCTGGTGGAGCCGGAGGCAGAAGGAGCGGGCGAGGTGGTCAATGTCGCGCATGTGGCTCCCCTGGCGGGCGATGCTCTCAACCTATCCGCGACGACGCGCGTCCGCTATGCCGACTTCTCCGACTCGCGCAAGGAGGCCTCGGCCACCGTCGCTGCGCCCGGCAGCGTCATCACGTACAGCATCGCCGCGACCAACACTGGCAACCTCACGGCGACTCTCACCATCACCGACCCTATCCCAACGGGCGTCTCCTATGTGGAAGGGAGCGCCACGGGGGGCGCGGCCTATGATGCCGGGGAAAACCTCCTGCGTTGGCAGGGTGTGATACCGCCCAACGGGCAAGGCGCATTCGCCTTCCGAGTGCAGTTGAGCAACACTTTGACCGAGACCACCGAAATCGTCAACGTGGCGACCATTGCCGGTGGAACAGATGTATTAACGCGCACGGCTCGCCTGCGCACCTCCATTCCCAACCTCCAGGCTTCCTTCAAGATAGCCGACCGGGCCACCGCCCGCGGGGGCGACGTACTGACCTATACTATCACCCTGCGCAACGAGGGCTTCGTCACCGCGACGGCGCGGCTGACAGATTCTCTCCCTGCCGGGCTGGCGGTGCTGACCGACACGCTGAGCGCGGGCGCGACGTACGATGCTGCCCAACGTCAGGTGCGATGGCAGGGGACGGTGCCGCCGCAGACGCCGGGCTACACCTATCGCGATAGCGACCAGCAAGGCGGGCCTACCTTTGATTGGATAGACCTGCGTGGACGTGGCACGCCCATCACCGGCCTGGGCGATGACACCAATTTGGGGCCGTTCCCCATCGGCTTCCCCTTTACTTTCTATGGCCACACCTTCACCACCTTCCGTGTCAGTTCCAACGGCTGGGTCAGTTTTGACTCCTCCAGCACAGATTACGTCAACCGCACCCTACCCGACGCGTCCGCGCCCCGAAATCTCCTGGCGATCTGGTGGGGCGACCTCTCTTTCTTGGGCAGCGGCCAGGTGCTTTATTGGACGGATGGCGTGGGCACGCTGGTCATCAGTTATCTGGACGTGCCGCTCTTTAGCGGCTCCGGGGGGCCCTATACCTTCCAGGCCATCCTGCGGGCCGACGGCAGCATCACGTACCAGTATTTGGACATGAACCCGCCGCTCAATGAGGCGACCATCGGCATCCAGAACGCGACGGGGACGGAGGGCTTGACCGTCGCCTCCAACCGCCCTTACGTCCACGACAATCTGGCAATACGCTTCGCTCCGCCCGCAGGTGTGAGGCAGGTCACCTATCAAGCACGCCTGGCGAGCGACCTCCCCAGCACGACCCTCACCAATACAGCGGTGGTGGATGACGGGCGCGGGAACCTCTACCGGCGCGCTTTCGGCCTGGTGGTCAACACGGTGGACTTGGGAACCTCCAGCCTGGAGGCGAACAGGACTGAGACGCTGCC